>CAYRVR010000001.1:0-63383 GCA_964427835.1 uncultured Sulfurimonas sp.
TCTCCTAAAAATAGCCTTTTAAACAATTTTAGAAATTTACTCTATAGCCTTACATTACTTATTCTATTCTTCCAATGGTAAAAATTATTAAATAACAAGATAAACTAATAAATTATGTTATTATTAGTATCGTAAATTAACTAAAAGGGAGAAGATGAAAAACTTACTTGTAAAAAGTTTAGTGATACTTGGATTAGTTCAAGGTTCACTTATGGCAAAAGAAAAGACGATGGAAGAACTTTCAAAAGAGATGGCAAATCCTCTCGCTCAGATTTGGAATCTCTCATTTCAAAATAATTATACAACGTATAAAAGTGATGTGGTAGGAGGGCAAGACCATGTAAATGTCACTCTTTTTCAGCCAGTACTTCCAGTTCCCTTAGAAAATGGAATGACTGCGTTTGCTCGTCCTGTTATCACGTATATTGATGCGCCAACTGGTGGTACAATAGATGCAAGTGATCCTCTCAATCCTATAGTTCGTGGAACTAATAGAGAGGCAAAATTAGGTGATTTGATACTTCCAGTAGGTGTTGGAGCTGTGAAAATGAAGGGTTGGTCATATGGTGTAGGTGCTACATTTATATTTCCAACATCTCAACATAAGACGGTTGCTTCGCATCAGTATCAGGCGGGGCCAACTGCTTTAGCACTTTATGGTAATGATCAGTGGACAGTAGGGGCACATGTGCAACATTGGTGGGGTATAGCTAGAGATTCTAACAAAGCTGCCAAAAGAAATCCACTAGCAAATCATACTGATATTCAATACTTCATAATCTATCATCTTCCTCAAGCATGGCAACTCCGGGCTTCACCGCATATTACATATAATTGGAATGCTAGTGCTAACAATAAATTGACACTTCCACTTGCGTTTGGTATAGGAAAAATGATAAAGGTAGGACCAATGCCAGTACAATTAATGGCAGAGTATCAAAAAACTATTATTCGTCCAGATACGATTGGTGCTGATGATACCATTATGCTTCAGGCAAACTTTATCATTAAAAATCCTTTTGGAAGTCTGTAGATAAAATTTAGGAAAAGAAAGAGATGCTTAATAGCAAAATTAATTTTAAGTCAAAGGAAAAAAAATGTTTAAAAAACGGATAAAAAATTTAGCTCTTGGAGTAATACTACTGGGTAGTTCACTCTATGCATGTACCGGACTTCAAGTAAAAACAAAAGATGGGGATTCTATCAGTGGTAGGACTTTAGAGTTTGGTATCTTTTTACCTACAAGTGCTATCAGTGTTCCGAGAAACTATACTTTTATAGGAAAAACACCCATAGGAAATGGTAAAAAGTGGACAAGTAAATATGCAAGTATTGGAGTTATGATAGGTAGTGAAAAACTTATTCTTGATGGTATTAACGAAAAAGGTCTTACATGTGGAATGTTTTATCTTCCAGGATATGCAAGCTACCCTGAGACAACGAAGAAAAATCAAAAAATTTCAATGTCCACATCAGACTTTAATCAGTGGGTACTCTCACAGTTTAAAAATGTAGATGAAGTTAAAAAAGCGATAAAAAACGGTGAAGTCGCTTTTTCTAAGGTTCTCACAGAAGGTTTCCCACCATCAGTGCAACCTTTCCATTTTCTTATAAGTGATAAAAGTGGAAAAAGCATTGTTGTTGAACCAATTGATGGTAAAGTTGTTGTTTTTGATAACCCTGTTGGAGTGCTTACAAATTCACCTACATTTGACTGGCATATGACGAACTTAAAAAACTATGTCAATCTTAGACCGGAAAATGCAAAACCTGTAGTTCTTAATGGTGCGAAGATAAATGCTCTTGGTCAAGGAACAGGTATGCTTGGACTTCCTGGTGATTTTACACCACCTTCTCGTTTTGTGAGAGCTGTTGTTTTTAGTATGACAGCTATACCAGAAAAAAATGCACTTCGTGGTGTTTATCAGGTTTTTCATATTTTAAATAACTTTGATATTCCTGTAGGAGTAGCAAGAACTGTACATGATGGTGTGATTTATTCCGATTATACGATGCTTACAACGGTACGAGATCCTAAAAATTTACGTTTCTTTTATAAAACTTATGAAGACCAACGCATGAAGATGCTGGATTTACATGAGATCAATAAAAATGGCAAAAAAATTAAAGTTTTTTCTACAGCTTCAAAGCAACAATATATAGATATTGGCAAGAAACTACACTAATTTTGTCTGCTAGGTAATTGGTGGTATAATTTTATACTTCAATTACAAGGCGATATGTTTGAAATTAGGTAAAAAAGAGCTCATACTATTTGATTTTGATGGTACACTCATCGATAGTGTACCTGATCTTGTTTTTGCGATTAATGAGATGCAATCTCAATTAAATCGTGAACATTTTGAAGAGCAGCTAGTGCGTTCATGGGTTGGTAACGGTGCACAGACGCTAGTAAAACGTGCATTAAGTAAAAATGTAATTATTGATGAGACCCTTGATCAAAAGCTTTTTGAAAAAGCACTCTCTATATTTTTAGAGAGTTACAAAAAAAATGTATGTGTAAAAACAAAAACGTATGAAGGCGTAGTTTCAACTTTACATCTCTTACAAAAACGGGGCTATAAAATGGCTATAGTCACTAATAAACCACATAACTTCGTTGCTCCTATTTTAGAACAATTGGGTTTAAATGACTTTTTTGCACTCTTCATTGGGGGTGATGCTCTTGAGTATAAAAAACCACATCCTCAACCACTTGAATATATATGTCAAGAGATGAATGTTTCCATTGTAAACGCAGTGATGGTTGGTGATTCGAAAAATGATATATTGGCGGCAAATGCTGCAGGTATGCAGAGTATTGCTGTGAGTTACGGCTATAATTATGAGGAGGATATTAGCATATATAATCCGACTGTTGTGATTGACCATTTTAGAGATATTTTGGAGGTTTTATCGTAAATGAGTGCAAAAATAGCGGTTATTGGTGGAGGCGTAGCAGGATCATCAATTGCTTTATATCTGGCAGAACTTGGTTTAGATGTTACACTTTTTGAGAAGGGAAAAAGTCTTGTAAATGGTCCTCCTATTTGTCATTTGCATGCAGGTGGAAATTTATATCGAGAAATTTCAGATGAGCAGTGCATTACTCTTTTAAAAGATTCCATTGATTTAGTCCGTTTTTTGCCTTTGGCTGTTGATTATAGGCCTACTGTCATTGCTGTGCCCGTTGATGATGCAGGGGAACCGGAAGATTTATGCCATCGTTTGCACCTTTTGCAAAATGAGTATAAGGAGTTAATACGACAAGATAAAGCTAACAAAGTCCTTGGCGATGTTGAGGAGTATTTTCAAACATTTTCTCGTGAAGAGGTGTATGCTTTAAGAGAAAAAGAGCCAAGTGAATTTCCTCAAACATTAGAGGAGTGGATGATACCTGTTGCCAAAAATATTGATTTAAATAAAGTGAAATTTCCCTTAGTTATGGTGCAAGAGTATGGATTGAATATATTTCGTATTGCAGCTTCACTTTCTCTAGCGCTTAAAAGCTCTGATAATGTAACAACTTTGTTAGAGACAGAAGTCATTGACATTCACAAGACAGAGAATAGCGCTGCATATACAATAGAGTACAGATCAGGAGAAGTGATAGAGCAACAAAGGTTTGATTTTCTGGTAAACGCAGCAGGTTTTAAAAGTGGTGAAATTGATGATATGCTTGGAATTGAGTGTGAAAGACTCGTCGAGTTTAAGGCTGCGTACGTTACAAAATGGGAAGGATGTAAGATGCTTTGGCCGGAGGTTGTTTTTCATGGAGAGCGTGGAACGCCACAGGGAATGGCACAGTTTACTCCTTATCCTGATGGCTATTTTCAACTCCATGGTATGACAAATACAATTACGCTTTTTGATGAGGGACTTGTAAAAACATCCAAGCAAAGTTCTCAACCAAAACTGCATCCTCAATTTATAAAAAAAATAGAACATAAGTGGAGTACGCAAGAGATTCATAAACGCAGTAGACTCGCCATTGGACATGTGGCACAGTATATTCCACGATTTGAGAAAGGAGAAGTTGCTGCAAAACCACTCTATGGCGCGCAACAAATTCCTGGTGAAGATGCAAGCCTTCGAGCCTCAAATGTAGCTATTGTGGGTGATAATTATGCGCGATGTGAAATTGTTAAGGCATCTTCTGTCTTGAGTATGGCAGATGATATTGCGGTACAACTGAAAAAGATACATTTGTTAGAAAAGCCGCTTGTAAAATACCGAGAATTTTCATATCTTCATGCACTTGATGAAAAGGTTGTTGCTGCATATGCTCAAAGGCTGTGTGTAGAGAGAGAATATCCTCCCTCAATGGCAAATATTACAGTAAAAAGAGGGTTATAAAAAGCTTTTCGTTCCACTTCTGTCATACATGTCTTTGTAGCGGAAGGTGATGAGGTTTTGCATAATTGCAAAGAGAATAATAAAGTTTAAAAAACTACTGCCTCCATAGCTAAACATGGGTAGGGGAACTCCAACAACGGGAGCGTAGCCTATTGTCATAGAGATATTCACGCCCATGTATATGAAAATCATAAAAGAGAGCGAAACTGTTACCACTTTTATGAGGTAGTCTTTGTTGAGTACACTTAAACTTAATAGGTGTAAAATGAGCAGTGCATAAATAGTAATGAGCGCAAGTGCTCCTAAAAAACCTGTTCGCTCAACTACAAAAGCAAAAATAAAGTCACTCGTTGCAATAGGTAAAAATTTCATTTGTGTTTGTGTTGCTTCGTTTTTATCTTTACCTGTCCATCCACCAGAACCTATGGCAATGATAGACTGCTGTACATGGTAAGAGGGTTTTTCACTTATAAAGTCAGTGATGCGTTCTCTTTGGTAATCATGGAGTAGAAATTTGTAGGCTATTGGTGAAAAAAGTAAAATAACAGCAGCAATAGAGGCTACGATTTTCCAGTAAACTCCAACATAAAAAAGAACACCAAACCCAATGAGTAGTAAAACCATAGCAGTACCAAGGTCCGGCTCTTTTGCTATAAGAATAAAAGGAATAAAAATATAGAGGCTTATTTTTAAGAAATCTTTGAGTCGGTAGCCATGTAAGGGGGGTGGATTTTTATTGATAAGATATGCAAGCATAAGAATGAGCGCAGGCTTTACAAACTCGGAAGGTTGTATGGTTGCGTTTATAAAGGGTATGTCTATCCAGCGTTGTGCACCTAAACGGGAGTGTCCAAAAAATTCTACAGCAAGTAAAAGGGCTATATTTGCCCAGTAAATAAAAGGAATAATCCAACTCATACGTCTAATAGGAAGAATAAAAATAACTAAGAATGTAAGGGCTGCCACTCCAATGTAGGCCATTTGTTTATGTGCAAGTGCAGGAACTGCCTCTCCTATGAGCCAATGAGACATTATAACAAGAGGAATGATAAGAATGATGGAAAGAAAGTCAAATTGTGATAAAATACTCTTATCAAATCTCCACAAGTTCTCTCTCCTGATTTTAATTGGTATGATTGTAACATAAAGGTAATAAAGAATGATAAACACACAAGAGTTTATATGTGAGAAGCCTGAACGTTTAGATACGTTTTTAACGACACAAATAGGACAAACCCGTTCACAAATTGCAAGCCTTATAAAACATGAATGTGTTTTTGTAGATGGTAAAAAAGTTGCTCGACCGGGCGTAAAACTTAAAACGGGGCAAAAAGTTCTTGTAGAATTTCCTGAAGCAAAAAAAGAAAAAGCACTTGACGTTGATTTTGATGTTGCAGTTTTATATGAAGATGACGATGTCTTAGTTATAAATAAACCAAGTGGTGTGACAGTACATCCCGCACCAAGTGTAAAAGAAGCTACTTTAGTAGATTGGCTTAAACATAAAGGAGTGCGTCTTTCAACGATTAGTGGAGAAGAACGGCATGGAATTGTGCATCGCCTTGATAAGGGAACAAGTGGAACTATGGTTGTTGCAAAAAATAATGAAGCACATGAATTTCTCTCAAAACAACTACAAGATAAAAGTATGGGGCGTTACTACATTGCCGTTGTTACACCACCTTTAAAAGAAGATATAACAATAATTGAATCAAATATAGGGCGAAGTTCTCATAACCGTTTGAAAATGGCTTGTGGATTGGAACATGGAAAATATGCGAAAACTATGTTTAAGCATCTGGCTTTAAGTGATGATGAAAAAACACAGTTAATTGCCTGTAAACTTTTTACGGGAAGAACGCATCAAATACGGGTACATTTAGAAAGTATGAATCGTCATATTTTAGGAGATCATATTTATGGTTTAAGCCCAAAAGTAGAGAAGGCGGAACGTATTTTGCTTCATGCTTATTTAATCTATTTTATCCATCCGACGACGAAAGAGAAGCTTTTTTTCAAAGCTGATTTTGATAACACAATGAATGATATAATACGAAAAAAATTTGATAGGGAGATTTTGAATGAAGTTATCGACACTGAGTATATTATGCACAGCTTCACTACTGCTTCTTAGTGGATGTATATCACCAAAGCCATCTGAAGAAAAAAAAGCAGTTATTGACTCTACGCTACCGGTAATAACATTAACCCAGCATGGTATTATGCGCGATATGAAAACAGTAGCTTTTGAATGGAGTGGTATTTCAGATCCACGGGTAAGTGCAATTTATGTATATAAAAAAGATTTTTCAAATAAAGATTCTAAAAAATTAGAGTACCTCACGACTATAGACAATAGATTTCGTACACATTTTGTAGATAATACAGATAAACCAAACTCACGATACAGCTATGCATTTAAAGTTATTTCTAAGGATGCTGAAGGAAAATTAAGTAAAGTTTTTACAGTAAATACACTTCCTGTTTTACAGTCTGTTTCATGGATTCATTCTATAGAAGGGTTACCAAGAATGGCAAAAATTATTTGGCGACCACATAGCAGTGAGCGTGTAGAAAAATATATTATTGAGCGTAAAGCATACGATGACAAAAATTTTGAAGAGATTGCAACACTCAATGGACGATTAAACGCAGAGTATATTGATTCTGGACTTAAAGATGATTATGTTTATTTTTATCGTGTGCGGGTGGAAACATTTGATGGTATTGTCTCAACTCCATCAGCTATGGTAAAAGTGATTACAAAAGCACTGCCTAAAAGTATTACACATATTAGTGCAACAAAAAATTTACCACGTGCGATAGAAATTCAATGGGAAAAATCAAATATAAAAGATTTTAAAAGATATTATCTCTATAGAAGTGATACAAAAGATGGAAATTATGAGTTGATTGCAAAACTTTATAACAATCACTTTAGAGATACCATTAAAGAAGATGGAAAATCATATTTTTACAGAGTAAGTGTTGTAGATAAAGATGGACTTGAAAGTAGAAATGATCAATATACCATTATGGGAATGAGTTTGCCAAAACCTTTGGCACCTACTGTTTTAGAAGCAATAGTTGTAGATGGAAAAGTCCGTCTTACTTGGAATAAAAATGATGCACGTGTAACATCTTATAAAATTGTACGTACATATCGTGACGGATGGTTCCATGAAACAACGAAAGATTTTAATAATATCACAAAAACAGAATTTTTAGATCGAGATATAAAACCAAATAGTACCTATACCTACACTGTCTATGGTGTTGATGCAAATGGTATAGTTTCTCAACCAAGCCCAGAAGTAAAAGTTGTTACAAAAGAGTTTGACAATGTTGTTGATGCTCCAAAAGATGAAGTGATAGAAAAAAAAGCTTCTCAAACGCAGGAGACAATCTCTCCTGTCAATGACTTAGATGTAAATGAGCTTTAATGCCACACTTACATATAAAAGAGTTTAAAGAGGTGGCTCTTCCTGCTGTGGAAGATGGGGTGCATTTTAATTTTATTGCTAACAATATAAATCATAAGGATGAAAAGCTTATTTCGACTACTGTAGATGGAGAGGACTTTTTTCTTTTGGTCAAAGAAGAAGAGTCAAGAAGTCTTTTAAAAACAGATAAATTGACACGTCCTGCTTCTACGTACAATGTGCATAAAGCGCTTCTTTCATACGCTAAACTTGCTGGCTTAGAAGTTCTTGCATCAAATGTGATAGAAGGACAAAAAAACATTCATCTTCAAGAAGAGAGTGCGCTGAAGAAAATTGAATATTTTGCAGAAAATTTTCCGATAGAGAAAGAGGTCCGTATTGAAGTTGGATTTGGTTCTGGAAGACATCTTTTACATCAGGCTGCAAATAATCCAGATGTTTTGTTTATAGGTATTGAGATTCATCGTCCTTCTATTGAACAGGTACTCAAGCAAAGTGTTATACAAAAATTAGACAATTTACTTGTGCTCGATTATGATGCAAGACTTTTTATGGAACTTGTACCTTCTAATGTTGTTGGTGCGATTTATGTTCATTTCCCTGTTCCTTGGGATAAAAAGCCACACCGTAGAGTGATTTCAACCTCTTTTATTGAAGAGGCACGCCGCGTGCTGAAAGTAGGGGGGACCTTAGAACTTCGAACAGATAGTGAAAATTATTATGCTTATTCTTATGAAACATTTATCGCTTTTAATAAAACAACATTGCACATAAATAAAAATAAAGATATTGCTGTAAGTTCAAAATATGAGGATAGATGGAAGAAAATGGAGAAAAACATTTATGATCTTACAATGATCAATGATGAAATTTCTCCAGAAAATGAGGTTTTTGGTGATTTTACTTTTGATGAAATGCAGATAGGAAATGAAGCACTCTTTGCCTTAAATGATAAAACATTCCGTTTTGAAAATGGTTTTATTCATGTTGAAAGAGTCTATGCTCTTGAAAATGGTGTAATGCTGCGTTTATCAATGGGAAGTTTTGATAGACCAGAGCATCTTTATTTGCTCAAACGAGAAAATAGATTTTGTTATTATCCTCAAAATCCTTTAAAATCACGTAGTAATTTAAAAGCACATAAGCATTTAGTAGAGGTATTACATGGATAAAGTTATATTAGCAAGTAATCTTTCCCTTGCTTATTCTAACAATGATACAATTATAAATAAAGCAAATTTTTCAGTAGATACCGGGAGTTTTGTGTTTATTACCGGTGCGAGTGGAAGTGGTAAGTCAACGCTTTTAAAATCTCTGTATGGAGCATTAAAGCCAATAGAAGGGAGTTTGATAGTTGGTGGTGTTGAGCTAAAAGGTGTAAGTAATAAAAAATTGAATTTTTTAAGAAAACATCTTGGAATTGTTTTTCAAGATTATAAACTTGTAAAAGAGTGGACAATTGAGAAAAATATTATGTTACCGCTTATTATTAATGGCTATGATAAAGCGGTAACGCAAAATCAGGTCGATTCTCTTTTAAAGCATGTCCGTATGCAACATCAAATTGGGAAGTATCCTCAAGAACTCAGTGGTGGAGAGCAACAACGTGTTGCCATGGCACGGGCACTTGCACATAATCCGACAATTATATTAGCTGATGAGCCTACAGGGAATCTTGATGATTACTCTTCACAATTAATTTGGAACCTCTTAGAGGGCGCAAATGAACAGCTTGATACGACGATTATTGTTGTAACGCACCATATTCCACAAACAATGAAAGTGCCTTACAAGCATTATCATATTGAATTTGGAGATATTCGTGAAGTCATTTAAAAACCATATATCTTTAGTCATTGCTTTGGTAAGCATACTTTTTTCCATACAACTTCTTCAAATTGTTGATAGATCCATTGATGCGTATAAAATGAAACTTACTCAAAATTATTCACTTGTCGTTGTGAGTCAAAATACAATCAAGAAAAAAGATCTTATAAAAAAAATACCGGCAATTTCAGATGTTATCATCCTCTCTCCTGATAATGTTATAAAAAAACTCAATACAAAAATTAGTAAAAATAATGTTGCACTTTTAAAAGCAACACTACCAAAATTCTATAAATTAAAATTAGCTACCTACCCAAGTCCTCAAGAGGTAAAAACACTAACGAAAAAACTTCTACGGATTTCTGGAATTACCAAGGTTGAAAGTTTTAGCGCAACTCATGATACAATTTATGCTCTTTTATTGCTTTTTAAAACGGTCATAAGCGTTTTGACATTTGCAATTTTGATTGTAACTCTGCTGCTTATATTTAAAGAGTTGAGAATATGGCAATTTAAACATAATGAACGTATGAGTATCATGAGCCTCTTTGGTGCACCAACTTGGCTACGTTCAGCAGTTTTATTCCGTTTGGCCATTGTTGATGCTTTCATAGCCTCTTTTATTACTTTTATACTTTTTTCTTACATAGCTTCAAGTAGTTGGGTAGAACAACAACTTGCAACTATTGGCATACATATTGTTGTGTTTGATACATTTCATGATTTTTTAACTGCATTACTTGTTTCTATTACAGTGTCAGTTTTACTTGCTGTTTTTATTGTTTTGGGACATAAAGAAGAGGTCTAATGAAACAGATATTTTTTACCTTTTTTCTTTTTATTTCACTCCTTTATGCAGGAAATATAGACAAAAAGATAAATAAGACAAGTAATCAGCTCCATTCCTATAAAAAAAACTATGTCAATCTTCATAAAAAACTCCGTGCCACTGCAAAGGCTATAATAGAGCAAAAACGGGCTTTAAAAAAGCAAATACAATATTTAGAAGCACTCAAAAATGATCTTTCCTTAAAATCATCAAGTTATGATGAAAATGTAAAACAGCTGCGTTTACTGAGAAAGTCTCAAGAGAGTTTGAAAACAAAACAGGAACATATTGAAGAGAGTCTTGTATTTTTTATTGCAAAAAGTGTCTCTTTGTCTGTTGTTCTTGAGGAAAAATACAGTGAAAATGAAGAGTCACTCATTGAAGTGGAAATTTTAAAAGCAATGTTAAAATCTTCTCAAGAAGAGGTAAATAAGCTGAATAAAGTTTTTTATGAAAATCAAAAAAAGATTGATCTTTTGCAAAAACATAGTACAACACTTGAATCATCTATTGCAAAAATTGATAAAAAGAGAAAAGAGCTTCTTAAAATTACACAAGAAAATAAACAGGCGTTGGCGAGATTACAAAAAGAAAAGCTCTCTTATAAAAAGGCCTTAAAACGTGTCATAAGAAGAGAAAATGCACTTACAAATACCTTAGAAAAACTCCATATTCTAAAACGTAATGCTATTGAAAAAGAGCGTCAGAGAAAAGCAAGAGAGGCTGCGTTTGCAAAACAAAAAATCAATCTCAATGCGAAGTTACCAAAGGTGAAACAACATGGAAATAGTTACCAACGTGTAAAAACTGTGCGTTATAGAGGTCCAAAAACCATAGCTCCTTTGTCAAATTACGTTATAACTAAAAAATATGGTCCTTATACGGATCCGATTTATGGAATTAAAATCTTTAACGAATCTATTTCTTTGCATTCAAAAGTACCAAATGCAAAAGTTAAAAACGTCATGAATGGAAAAGTAATTTATGCAGATAAAACGGCTGTACTAAATAACATTGTTATAGTTGAGCACAAAAATGGGTTACATACAATTTATGCAAACCTCTCTCAAATAGCACCAAATATAAGAAAAGGTAAGAAAATTAGACAAGGTGCTGTTGTTGGACGTATAAGAAATGAACTTGTTTTTGAAGTCACACAAAAAAATGATCATATAAATCCAATACGTTTATTTAAATAGTTTTTGATATAATTTCAAAAATTAAAAACAGAGAATAGAATATGAAATTTATCCAAACTCGCGGAGTTGATAGTTCTAGAGATGAAAAAGTTACTTTTTCTCAAGCTATACTAAGCCCAATAGCCTCTTTTGGAGGTCTGTATGTACCCGAAACACTTCCAGAATTAGGTGAAGATTTTTTAACAAAACATCTTACTTCTTCCTACAAGACACTAGCAAAAGATATGCTTTCTCGTTTTGAGATTGATATAGAAGATGCTGTGATTGATGAAGCACTTGCTTTGTATGATAATTTTGATGATGCAAAAAATCCAGTACCTGTTGTGAAGGTAAAAGAGGACCTTTACATTAGTGAGCTTTATCATGGGCCTACCCGTGCATTTAAAGATATGGCTTTACAACCTTTTGGAATTGTTCTCTCTTCCATTGCACAACGTTTAAATGAAAACTATCTTATTTTAGCGGCAACAAGTGGTGACACTGGTCCTGCGGCGTTAGAGACATTTAAAAACCGTGCAAATGTGAAAGTGGCTTGTATGTATCCCGATGGTGGTACAAGTGATGTACAGCGTTTACAAATGGTAACAGAAGATGCACCAAATTTAAAAGTTATTGGTATCCGTGGTGTTTTTGATGATGCCCAAACTGCATTGAAACGTCTTTTAGCATCGCAAAGTTTTAAAGAAGCACTTGCGAAAAAAGATACAAAACTCTCAGCAGCAAATTCTGTCAATTTTGGACGTATAATATTTCAAATAATCTACCATATTCATTCTTATCTTGAACTCGTTCGCCAACATGCAATCAGTATGGGCGAAAAAGTTTACCTCAATGTTCCAAGTGGAAATTTTGGAAATGCATTAGGTGGCTATTATGCTTGGAAAATGGGTCTTCCTGTTGAAAAAATCATTATCTCTTCAAATGAAAATAATGTTTTAACAAAGCTTATTCGCGAGGGAAAATACGATATTCGTAATTGTGAAGTTGTGGGAACAACATCTCCTGCGATGGATATTTTAAAGTCATCAAATGTTGAAAGAGTTTTATATGATCTCTTTGGTACACAAAGAACGCGTGAACTTATGAATGATTTGGAAGAAAAAAATGTGTACGAACTACGTGCAGATGAACTTGCAAAACTTCGTGAATTTTTTGATGCAGACTATTGTAATGGGGATGAAGGTAAAAAGTATATTAAAGAAATATTTGAAAATTATCATTATCTTATGGACCCACACACTGCAACATGTATGAAATCTTATGAAACATGTTCAAAACCTGGCATTAAAACGATTGCCTACTCGACTGCAGAGTGGACAAAATTTTCTCCTGTTATTGCTAATGCACTCACTGGGGAAGAAGATGCTCAAGACATAATGGCATTGAAATCAATTTCAAAAGTAGCAGGGCTTGAGATTCCAGCTATGATAAATGAGCTTTTTACAAAAGAGATTGCACAAAAAACAATTATTGATAAAGAAGAAATTGAGGCTGAGATACTAAAGTTTTTATAACTTTAGTATGTTATTTTAAGCGCTCTTCAAGTGGTGTATCTTTTGGCATGAGTCCATATTTTGCCAAATCGACTTTAATCTCTTTTTCTTTTGCTTTTAAAATGCGTTGGATGACAGGGTTTCTATCCATTTTATATGTTTCGGTTTTAACAACATTACCTTTTTTATCAAAGTACTTTTTTACGCCAACTTTATAATTGTTTTTATAAAAAACTTCTGATGATTTATAGCCTTGCTCATCCCACTCTTGCATCACTCCTTCACGTTTACCATTTACGTATTTTACTTGTGATCCTAAAACACCGTTATCGTAGTACATTTTTTGTACTCCGTCTTTTTGTCCATTTATATAATTAATAACTAATTTTTTATTACCGTTATCGTAGTAAGAGGTGTAGATACCATTCTCTTTACCATGTGTAAAATTGACCTTTGATTTAACAGTGCCTTTGTCTGAAAACCAGATGGTAATGCCATTGCGTTTGCAATTTTCATACATTGCTTTTTGTGTTTTATTTTCTACTATATATTTGTGAGGGTTTTTACATAGAAGCGTTTCTGTCGATTTTGCATTTGCAACTATGTTTAGCAATACAAGAGAACTAATCACTAAAAGAGTGTTTCTTTGTGTCATTATAGATCCTTTTTTCATTAGTATTAATTATATCATGAAATTGTAACGATAAATATAAGGTATTATTGTAATAACAATATCTCATAAATATTTATATTAAGGCATCACTAATGAAGTCTAATGTAAAATATAAGTATTAGGATAATATATGAATGAATCTATGGAAGAAGATCTTAGAAAAAAACGGGATATGCTCTATTACAATCAATTGGTAAAAGCAGAGCGCAAAAAAAGTAATAAAAAAAAGCAAAAAAAGCAGAAGGTGAGTTTTGGTGCTCAAAAAGTAGATTTTAGAGATTTTATTTATGTACCAGAAGAGTGGGCTGGTTTGGCGTATGCGATTTATACTGTACTGATACCTTACGTTGCTGGAGCTATTTTTCTCTTTTTAGTAATTGCGCGTGGAAGTTATGAAAATTTTAAACTTTTAGATATTAATGCCTTTCCAATTGTATGGCTTATAGGGTATGAAATTGTAGCAGTTGTTATGCTGATATGGATTTTAGTGCTTTATTTGAAATACGATGAGGATGGTGATGAGTATTAGATGACAGACTCTTTAGAGAGGAGTCGTCGCTTTTTTATAGGCTGCTTCCACTGCGTTTATGCAAGCACTTCTTACATTTTTTTCTTCAAGTGCAGCGTATCCTGCTGCTGTTGTTCCACCTGGGCTCATAACACCATCTTTTAAAAGGGCGGGATGCGTCTTTTGAATCAGTGCTCCAAAACCATCAAATAACCCTCGCATAATCGCCATAGCATCATCTCTTTTAAGTCCCTGTTTTACTGCACCATCTGCCAGTGCTTCTGCAATAAGAGCAAGATATGCGGGACCACTTCCTGCTAGTGCTGTAGCAATATCTATCTCTTTTTCACTTCCAAGCCAACGGGTTTGTCCTACTGTACCTAAAAGTTTTAGGGCTTCTTCTTTAAATGCAATATCACCTGTGAGTGTTGTCATTGATTTTGAAACACTTGCTGCAAGATTTGGCATAGCACGAACGACTGCGTTTGTGTTGAGATTTGTTTTTATTTTCTCAATGGTAGTACCGGCAAGTACAGAATAAATAACTTCTGCCTTACCTATAAATTTTGTTGCGATTTCCCCAACATTTGCAGGTTTTACGCATAAAAGGAGTGTTTTGTCAGTAATATCAAATCCATCAAGGAGATATTTTTGCACGGGTACGCCAAGGTTTTTTTCAAAAAGTTCCAACTTATTTGCATCTCTTCCAACAACTTCTAGTTTATAGTTGTCTTTTAAACCCTGTGCAATACTCAAGGCCATATTACCATTTCCGATAAATGTTATAGTTTTCATAAAAGTCCTAAATATTTTTATGGTAGTATAACATATTGAAAAAAGCTAGATAATGATGGAGTTTAAAATAATGGAACAATTTTTAGCAGAAGCCAAAGCTTCAAGTAGAATTTTAGGCAATTTAAGTGGCAGTGAAAAAAATAGAATTTTAAAAGAGATGGCAAATGCTTTACGGGCAAATACCATGTCTCTTATAGAAGCCAATGCTATTGATATGCTTGAGGGTGAAAAAAATAAACTCTCTTCAGCTTTAATGGATCGGCTCCTTTTAGATGAAGAGCGTATAGAGTCTATGGCTGTTGCAATGGAAGAAATTGCCGCTCTTAAAGAGCCAGTTGGCCGTGTACTTGATGGTTGGATAACAGAAGATGGATTGAAAATTGAAAAAGTTTCTATTGCTATTGGTGTTATTGGTATCATTTATGAATCACGTCCGAATGTGACAAGTGACACTGCAGCACTTTGTTTTAAAAGTTCCAATGTCTGTGTTTTAAAAGGTGGTAAAGAGGCTGAATTTTCCAATAAAGCAATAGCAAAAGTACTTAAAGCTGTTTTAGAAAAAAATGACCTGCCAACTTCGCTGATTTCGCTTATTCCCGATAGTTCACGCGAAGGGGTTGCAAAGCTTATAAAAATGGATAAATATGTAGATCTTATTATTCCTCGTGGTGGGGCAGGGCTTATTAAGTATGTCAGCGAAAATGCAACGGTAAGCGTTGTTAAACACGACAAAGGTCAGTGCCATACCTATATAGATAAAGATGCAAATATGCAAAATGCCATTAAAATTGCCATTAATGCAAAGGTACAACGTCCTGGTGTTTGTAATGCAATGGAAACACTCCTTGTCGATAAAGCCATTGCAAAGGAGGCACTCAAAGAGCTTAAAAAGGCTTTTGATAAAGAAGGAACTATACTCAAAGGGTGTGCCCAAACGCAGCAGCTTATAGATGTAGAGAGTGCAAGTGAGGAAGATTTTGATACAGAGTATTTGGCAAATATTTTAAATATTAAAGTTGTTGATGGAGTAAATGGTGCGATTGAACATATTGTAAAATATGGTTCAGGTCATTCAGAAGCTATTATTACAGAAAATATTACTACAGCGGAAGAGTTTTTAAATAACATTGATGCCGCTGCTGTTTATGTAAATGCTTCTACTCGTTTTACAGATGGTGGTGCATTTGGTTTTGGTGCAGAAGTTGGGATTAGCACAAATAAACTTCATGCGAGAGGGCCTATGGGCATTGAAGGTTTAACAACCTATAAGTATAAAATTTATGGTAAAGGGCAAATACGATAATGCTCTCAATTGATACCTTAAAAAAAGTAAATATGTTTAAGCATCTTGATGAACCAGAATTAAAATTGCTACTTTCTATCTCAAGGCAGAGACATTTTTCCGATGGAGAAATTCTTTTTTATGAAAAAGAGAAACCACAGTATCTTACTGTAGTGCTAGAGGGAGTTGTAAAAATTTATAAAGTGGATCCTAAACATAATGAAATTACACTCCACCGTTTTGTGCCAAATAATTTTGTGGCTGAGATGGCTGTTTTTGAAGGTATTCCCTATCCTGCATCTGCTGCGTTTGAGACTGAAGGGAGTGTTTTAGAAATTAACTTTGACAAGTTTAAAGAGTACTTTTTTACAAAACCTGAAATTACTATGGCTCTTTTTCGCTCTCTTACACAAAAAATACAGTACTTAGACAACGTAATTGGACTTACTGTTATTTTAGACTCTACAGCGAGAGTGGCAAAGTATCTGTGTGAAAATGATGCCGCATTAGGTATGAAGCACAATAAAATAGCACAGGATCTTCATATAACTCCAGAGACACTCTCTCGTATATTTAAAAAATTTACGAAACTTGGTTTTATTGCAAAAGAGCAGGGTACATACAAAATAGTTGATAGAAATGCTTTAGAGATACTTTTTGAATAAAAGGTTGGATATTCATTATCAATATTGATATATATCAACTGGTATTTCCTTTAATTTAAATACAATCCGCATTGAATATAAATTAAAGGATTTAAAAATGTCACATATACCTGATGATGCAAAAAAAATTGAAGTCGAAGGCGCTACAGTTGATTTTTATAAGCTAGAAAAAGATGGACAAAGTACTTACTACTTTGATACTTCAAAAGAGGGTCCACCACATCCAATGGTAAACGCAATGGCTGGTATAGCTATGATTAAAGGAACAAATGATACAGTGGTTATGATTAATCATAAAACTCCTGCTGGTCTTTTTGCAAAACTAGAAGATGATGTGAAATATGTGATAGAAGAGCTTGGCGATGGACTTGTAAAGGTTGTTTTTTCATATAATAATAACGCAAGTAATGAATCAGATCTGACACAAACAAGTTGTCAAGGTTAGCATCATAAATGAACTCAATATCGCAAGATTTTGCTCCTCCATTTAAACTTATAGCTCCCTTTTTTATAATAGGGAGTCTTTTTTACTTTTTATCATCGATTTATCTCTTTTTCTTGGATGCGTCACACCTTTCATTTTCACAACCTGATATACTTGGATTTGTCCATCTGTTTTTACTTGGATTTATTATGATGATTATTTTTGGTGCAATGGCACAGTTGGTACCGGTTGTTCTTGAAGTAGGGCATTTTGGAGTAGAACTTTTTTATGCAATCTGGCCACTTCTACTCATAGGTACACTGCTTATGATAGGAGGCTTTCTCTTTTCTTCTGCACTTTTGCCTTATGGTGGTGTGGTAGTATTTATCGCAATGATGATATTTGTTAGTGAAATATTTTTAACAATTGCAAAAGTAAAGAAATTAACATTAGTGATGAGCAGTGTACTTATTTCAAATACATTCTTGTTTTTTGGCATTGTTTTTGGACTTTTGATGGCACTCTCTTTTGCTGGAACTATTTCTGTTCCTATTAGTGCGCTTTTACAAGCACATATATACTCTGTACTAGGTGGTTATATCATTATTACCATTATGGGACTTTCAATTGTTCTTGTACCAATGTTTACACTCTCTCACAGCTTTTCTTTAAGGCCTTTAGAGATTGGAATCACTGTGATGAGTGTTGCTGTTGTATTGGCTATTTTGTCATCATTTTTTGATATTGTAGTTTTAAAATATCTTGCTTATGTTATGGCAATGTTTTCACTGTTGTCATATTTTAAATTGATATATATTATTTATACGACGCGTCCAAGAAAAGAGAATGATGTCTATGCAATTTCATTAATATACTCTTATAGTTCCATGCTATTAGCAATAGTTTTAGGTGCTATATATGTTGTGAGTAATAAAGAAGCTTTTTTATTAGCTTCTATGTGGATGCTCTTTTTTGGATTTTTTGCTTTTCTTATCACAGGGCATATTTATAAGATCATTCCATTTTTAGTATGGTTTGAACGGTTTTCTCCTTTAGTTGGAAAGCAAAAAGTTCCAATGCTTGCAGATATGGTACCATATAAAAGTTCACAGGCACAGTTTGTTTTTTGTGGTATCGGTGTTATTTTAGTGGCAATTGCGATACTGTTAGGGAGTAATATATTTTTAGGTGCAGGTGCTTCGTTCCTACTCATAGGAACGTTAGCATTTGTTAGAAGTGTTTTTTATATGATAAATTTTAAAAGTTAAGGATTTAGCAATGGCAATGTATACAAAAGATGAAATTCTTCAAGCAATCTCTACAGTAATTGATCCTGAAGTTGGATTTAATCTTGTTGAGATGGGATTGATTTATGATGCAAGCAGTGATGATGAGGGAAATGTAAAAGTGACAATGACACTCTCTACCAAGGCCTGTCCACTCCATCAAATGATTTTACAATGGGTAAAAGAGGCTGTTGAAAAACTACCAAATGTTAAAGAAGTTGATATTGAAGTGGTATGGGAACCTGCATGGAACATTACAATGGCAGATGAGAATGTGAAAAAGGCGTTAGGGGCATAGACAAAGAAAGGAAGTAGTTACTTCTCATTTTGATGGGAGAGGTAACTTCTCTTTATGGTAATAAGTTCATAGAGTGATACTTTTGGAAGTGCTTGTTTTATGAGCTTATCTGTATCGGGATACTTTCCTTGCATTTTTTTAATATCCTCATAAGCTTGTGGTTTTACCTCATGTGTGGCAATGGAGATTCCTCCTGCCCACATAAGTATAATGGCTACCCATACACTTTTTTTTGCATCCGCATAGACTCCGATAAAATGAAACACTACACTGATAATAATTCCAATGCCTATTAAAATAACTAAACTCATAATTTTACTCTCTCTCCCTCTGGATGGATGGTGATATTTGCATCTTGAAACATTTTGTCTCCAAAATCTTTTACACCAAGTGTCCCAAGAAGCATTAAAATAACAACTAAAAATAAAAATACAAGAGCCATACCATAACGCTTAAGAGTATTGAGCATATTGTTATTTTACCTCTTTTGTCTTTTTGGCTGCAATGGGTGCATAATCAACACACCGTGCAGTATGAAAATCTCTTTCAAAATCAGGGTTTTTAAAGTAATCTCCCTCAAGATGCCAGCCAAGTTTTTTCGATATGAGTACGGATTGTGAGATGGTGCGGCGCATTTTATTTTCACAAATGATAGTTTCTCCGTTGTTAAAGATTTTTTTGACACCCTCTATTCGAGAACTTGTGACATAGTAGTGCAAACCAATCATAATTGCAAAAAGGACAAATACAATGCTCATTCCCTTCTTAAAAGCACCCTTTGGCATAAATTCTCTTGTTGTTACAAACGCAGTCACTACTAAGAAAAATAGCATAATAACCATGTATGGAATTTCGAGTTCGAAAAATCTATCCATTGTATTGTTCCTCCCACTCTTTAAATTTTGGAGTAAAGTACTCTATGCGTACTTTTTTAAATTCTCGCGATGAGTAGAGCGGCATATGTGCTTTTGCATCTATTTCTTGTGCCATCTCTGCTATCATCGCATTGGTCTCCTCCGTTGTTTTTCCATGCACCATAGTAAAAAGGTTGTATGGCCAGTTTGCATACTTTGGTCGTAAATAGCAGTGGCTTACTGCGCTAAACGCAGCGGCTTTTTCTCCTATTTTTTCTCCCTCTTGCTCATCTACATCCCAGACTACCATTGCGTTTGCATTAAAACCCGCCTGTCTATGATTTAAAATAGAAGCAAATCGTCGCATGACTCCGGCATCTTGAAGCTCTTGAAGTGTGCTAAAAAAAGTATCATAATCAATATTTAAAGCATTTACAATTTTTTGGAAAGGCTCACTCACAAAATCAATATCATGTTGTGCGTATTTGATAATATCATGGTGCAAGGGCGTGAGTTCTATCTCTTTATGCATCACCTTTTTTACACGTTCTTTCTTTTTATCCTTGCCGGTGGTATTGAGTTTTACACTAATTTTAAACAGCTTGAGCGTTGGTAACACAATGAAATCATCGGCTTGTGTTAATCTCGCGAGAAGTTTTACTGTCTCTTGAAGTCCTAGTTGTGAATCGGGCTCTACAGCTATGGTGAACCAGATATTAAATTCATGGTTTCTTTCATAATTATGAGAAATACCAGGATGGGAATTAATAATTTCTACCGCTTTATCTATTTTGCTTGGTGCTATTTTAAATGCAACAAGCGATGACTTATATCCAAGACGTTTAGTATCAAATATAGCAGAAGTTTGACGTATTATGCCAGACTCTTTCTCTTTTGCTAAAATATCTAACACTTCTGTCTCATCTATACCTAACTCCTCAGCTATAACTTGAAAAGGGTTTGCAACAAGCGGAAATTTCTTTTGTATTCTTGAGAGTATTTCTTGTTTCATAACACTGCTTTGTATTAAATTTTTATGTTTTGATTGTATCTATCTTTTTTTTGTTTTAAATTGATGTGTATCAATAATATATTGTTATTATATACGATATTCTTAAGGTCTTAAGTTAATATGGTATGATTTTAAAAATATAGACGCAAAAGAGGTAAAAATGGGATACTTTCCAGCTTTTTTAAAACTTGATGATAAAAAAATCTTATTAGTAGGTGGTGGAAAGATTGCCTATGAAAAACTGGTACATCTTTTGGATTTTACAGATGAGATAGATATTGTAGCAGAAGAATTTTCTGAGCAAATGGTGCAGAAAATAGAGTCGCTGCGTTTAGGGTATGAGCAACGTTCTTATAAAAAGGGTGATATTGCTGCTTATAGTGTTGTAATCGTTGCAGTCGATGATATTGCATTGCAAGAGCAGATTTATGTTGAATCAAAAAACTACAAATGTTTATGTAATGCTGTAGATTCGGTAGAGTATTGCGATTTTATTTTTCCTTCTTACATAAAAGAGGGTGATTTGACTATTGCAGTCTCTACATCTGGAGCTTCACCAGCTATGGCAAAGCATTTGAGACGTTACATACAAGAGCATATTCCTAAGACAATAGGAACTTTTTTACAAGAGATGCGTGACTTACGAAAAAGTTTGCCCAAAGGTAAAGAGAGAATGAAGATGCTTGATGAAAAAGCAAAAAAATATATTGAAAGTTGGAGAAAATGATGAATACAAAAAAAGCGATTTTTTTAGGGGTTATATTTGCAATGTTTACCTTGGGTTTTATTGCAATACAAAAGGCAACACCTGCAGCTAAGGCAGATAGAATATATAAAGAAATTAAAGTTTACAGTCCCTATAAATTTGAAAAAAGAATTGGAGGTCTTGCTATTGTTAATGTAAAAACAGGTGAAAAAGAGAAGCCAAACGCAGCAGATGCACTGTATAGAATGGATGATTTAGATAAACAGTGGGGAAAGAAACATCTTAAAATTGAGGGTAATGATGTTGTTGTACTTGGTGATAATAATCAAAGTATCACAAGAATATTTATCAAAACGCCAAAAGAGAAAGCGTGGGTGAAAAAGTTTTATGGAATCTGATTTTTAGATTGGCAAATGCATCATCTTTGGATGATGATGTCATAGGCATCTTCTATGGTTGGAGCATGCTCAGTTACAAAAAGATAGAGTGCCGCGTTAAATTGGGCTAGTTTGTAGTACTCATCTGATGGATTAGTAAGTTGTTGTATTGAATCTTCAAGCGTGATTTTTTCCCATGATTTTTTATAATGGATTCCAAATTTTTCAGGTTCTATAATGTGCTCTGTAATATCATCATTTTCTATCAGCCACAGACGTCCTTTGGAAAAGAGTTCGGGTGTTCCTTCGTTACCTTGAATAAGGGCCAATCTTTTATAGCGTTTGGAAAATATTGCGGCATATTTTTTGACATAAGGCTTGTGAAATACGCCTGTAATTGCATACTGACTTTTTGCGATACCCGGAAGCTTTTCTATAGTGTTAAAGCCAGTTCGCAGTCCGAGTTTGTTTCTGATGTCTGTTAGATTATGGAGTTTTTCAAAAAAATCTGCTCTATCAAAGTAGTAGATATTGCTTGCAAGCTCTATTTGGGAAACAATATCTTTGATTGTGATTCCACCTTTTGCCGGTTGTCTTTCATCTCCTGTTATAACAAGATTAAGACTTTGTTTCTCAAGCGCTTTTGCAACTAAGGGAAAAATATAGGGATTCTTTGCCTTCCCATCAAAGGGATATCCAAGTTCTAAAGAGTTTGGCACATCCCTTGGAGAGATGTTTGCATCACATGCTGCTAGAGCTCCAAGAAACTCTTCTGTTGTTTCTGGTTTGAGTCGCCATCCTAGTAAAAATGCAGCTATTTGTTCACTTGGGATACTTTGATGAAGTATCTGTGTCATCATATCGTATGCCTCATCAAAACTAAGATCTCTATTGCCTTTTGGACCAGTACCAACAGCGTGAATATATTTAAAAAAATCCAAGTCTATTCCTGTTGATTGTTATTGAGTTTTTTTTCAATTGCTTCTTGTAGTTCACTGTTTGCCGGTGAAAGATTAAAAAAGTCTGTTGAAAAGTTGATTGTTACTGCATCTGTAGAAGTATCTGAAATATTTTCAGCAATGAGTGCATTTTCTTTAAAGTCTGTCATCCTCCATCCTGCTTCTTCTCCTGCTTGTTTAATGAGTTTGTGTACTTGTGAGAGTGTCATGTGATGTGTAATTTTTACATAGCTTATATGTTGCGCGTCATTATCGTAACGTGGTGCTGTCGCACATCCGACTACTACAAATAGAGAAAGAGCCCAAAGTATGGATTTTAAGATTGTTTTTTGCATATTATACCCCTTTTTTATTCCATTACCCCATTTTATAAAAAGTGATAATGAATATGATATAATAATATTAATAAAAGAACTTTAAATTACTTGGATTTTCATGTATATGCACGATGTAATAATAATTTTGGTGATGACTTTTCCCATGTTTCTCTTCTCTATCTATCCGGGTATTGTAGCGAGTAATTATCTAGAAAAAAAATACCACATTGGAGAATCAAAAAAACGGGCTGTAATGGTCAGTGTAACTTTTTTATTTGCGCTAAGCCTCTCTACAATTCTTTTTTACGCTTAGAAGAGTTTAAGAGGCAGAACCCTCTTGAAACCATTTGAGTTGTTCGTGTAGTTTTACCACTTGTCCAACAATAATAAGTGCAGGAGTTGGGATTCCTTTAGCTTTAGAGACAATGTCTTCAAGTGTACCAACGACCACTTTTTGCTCTTTGGTTGTTCCTTTTGAAATTACGGCGCATGGGTACTCTTTTGGTTTGCCGATCTCTATAAGTTTAGAAGTAATTTTATGTAGATTATGGAGTCCCATCAAAAAGACGATAGTGTCGTCTGTTTTGAAGTTTTCCCATGGAATTTGGGAAACTTCCTTGTTTGGGGATTCGTGCCCTGTTACCACTCGAAAGCTTACAGCAACACCCCTGTGTGTTACGGGTATTCCTGCATAAGCCGGAACACTAATGGCAGACGTGATGCCGGGAATAATTTCATAGGCAACGCCTCTTTCATGTAAATAATTTCCCTCTTCTGCACCTCTACCAAACACAAAAGGATCACCACCTTTGAGACGTACAACTACATTATGTTTGCGTGCATTTTGGTAAATGACTTCATTTATTTCATCTTGTGGCAGGGTATGTCTGCCATCTTCTTTGCCGACATAAACAAACTTGCAGCCATCTTTGGCCATCTCTAAAATTTCAGGATTTGCTAGCCTGTCATAAATGATAACATCAGCCTCTGTGATTACTCTATGCGCCTTTATGGTAAGCAGTTCAATATCTCCTGGCCCTGCACCTGTTAAATATACTCGACCCATTATCTTTGTTCCTTGTGTTCATACAAAAAAATACCTGATGGTTTTTTAATGGTAAGTATTTCTCTTTTTTTCCACCAGCCTTTGGTATCAAGAACAACTACTTCATTGGCATCATTCACAGAAATATAGAGTGATGGTCTGATTTTTGACCATCTGAGGTGGAGTACTTTTCCATTAAATTTAAACCGCTTAATGACTTGAAGTGTTTTTGTATCTATAATCTGAATAACAGGAAATTTTTTTCCACTAAAGGTGACTGCTAAATATTTTTTATCAGGAGAAAGTGCTGTAAAAACAGGCATGCCCTCTGTTTTGATAGCTTTTATAAATTTGAATTTTGGAGAAAAAACAAACACTTTATTGTCTCCGACTGCAGGAATAAAAATTTTTGAGTTACTTACGGACCAAAATCCAAAGTGAGGTACTTTTAAAATTGGCTGCCTTTGTCCTAATTGTAGAGGAATTTTTTTAAATTTCATTGTATCTAAATTAAGTTCTCCTATCCATGGACTGTTAAAGAAGCCGTTTACGTATTTATTTCCATCTAAAAGAGCATCAAAAGGCATCACTCCAACATTTTTAAATTCTTTGTAAAGTTTAAAATCAGGTTTTCCTTTCCCCTTGTTCATATCTTTATAAACAGCAATGGTGTCTTTGTCCATTTCAGAAAATACAAGATAATCTTTATAAATTTTAATGCCAACATTACGTGAACCTGTTTTGAGCTTTTCTAGTGGCTTGAGGTTTCGAGAGAGGATATCGACACTTTTATCATCATAGTTTGCAACTGCAACATAGTTTTTGTTAATGACAAATCCAATGGCACTTTTACTTGTTTTATACTCAGATAATTTTTTCTCTTTTATCGGATCAAAGCGCATGATATAGCCATCACGAGAGATAAGGTACCCATCCTTACCGTAAAACTTCATAACACCGTGATTCATGTTGTGCATATTTTGCATGTGATTTTTTGGCAATCCATTTTCAATGACTGCAACTGAACTACTTTCTCTCTCTACTACAAAAACTTTTTCTTTGTTTACTGCTGCGTTTAGTACCCCTGTAAGTGAAGTAATAAGCGTAAGCGCTACGAGTGTTTTTTTTATCATTTTATATATTCTCCCTCTCTTGTTGTGTTAAATAGCATGATGGATCTTCGCTCCATAAATCACCGGTAATAGCATAAGCACGCGCACGGCTACCACCATTACAGATATCTATCTGTTTACAGTCCTTACAGATTCCACTTATTTGTCTACGTGGATGAATTCTGAGTGCATCTAAAAGTTTGCCACCTTGCCAAATCTCTCCAAAATCTTGATGGATTATGTTTCCAACAACAAGAGGAAAAAATGGATCAGGACGGACTTCGCCTTCACTATTTATGTTGAGTAGTTTTCTTCCAGCAGAATTACCACCCCATTTGACGAGTCTTTCTCTCATTTTTTCTTTATGCTCTGGAAATTCTTGTGCAAAACGATACTGAAACATCACTGCATCCATCTCCATATTGCCTGTAACTATTTCTATATCTGTTGCGTTTTTATAGTATTCAAAAGCTTTATCAAGTATAAAAGAAACAGCTTCTCTACGTTGTTCTTTTGAAAGATCCATTTTCAAATTATCGAGTCCACGCCCAGAATAGACAAGATGGGAGATATATATTTTTGGAATGTTATACTTTTCAACCAGATCAAATATAAACTTGAGTGAACCTATAGTGTCTTTTGTCATTGTAAAACGTATACCGACCTTTGCACCTGTTTCATTGGCTAATAACACAGATTTAAGGGTCTCTTTAAATGCACCTTTTAGACCACGAAAATGGTCATGTGTCTCTTCATCTCCATCTATACTGACTCCAACATAGTTAAAAGTATCTGTGATACGTTTTATATTACTATGTGTAAAGTAGAGCCCATTGCTTGAAAGGTAGGTAATAATACCATGAGTTTTACAAAAATCTGCAATTTCAAAAAGATCTTTTCGTGTAAGGGGTTCCCCACCTGAAAATATAATAAACTTCACACCATTCTCTTTCATCTGCAAGATTGTTTTTTTTATCTGCTCAGTTGTGAGCGTATCAACTTCATCAAGGGTAGATTTGGAGTAGCAGTGTAAACAAGAGAGATTACAACGGTTTGTAAAGTTCCAAATTGCTATGCTTCCATCAAGGACTCTCTCTTTTTTGTTTTCTACGACTGAAGATATAAGATTGGAGAGTCTAAACATTATTTTTTTCCTTTATATGAGAGTATATAGTCACTAATTGCATTTAATTCAGCAGGAGAAAGATGGAGTTGTGTCATAACACTTCTTTTGTAACCAAATTGTTTGTACATCGATTTTGGAGAGGAGATGTAAGCAATGATTTGTGACTTACTGCGTTTAGCGGCAATTTGCGTAAAAGGTGGTCCAAAAGCCATTGCAGTTTGGTGATGGCATCCCCAACAGTAAGTTTGAAACACCTCTTTGCCAGTAATCTCTTTGCAAAAAAGTACAGAAGAAAATAGAAATATGAGAATAAAAGTTTTTTTCATGAGTTGCATCTTTTTATCTTTTTTATGCTTATATTGTAGCGAAACTTTACCTATATTATAGCTTAGGAATTACCCTGTATTAGGGAGTTGTTTCTACAGTAAATATACCTATGTATTATAAGAAAAGTGAATGAAAAATATGTTGATTTAAGTCAAGGAAAGAGAGCCTTAAGAGGCATCTTCTCTTAAAAAGAGAAGATAAAGATGCTTATGCACCTGGAATAGATTGTCTATGCTCAATTGAGTATGTAAAAGTTGGTGTAGTTAAACCTTTAATGTATTTAACAAATTTACCAGTTTTAGCTTCATAGATACCAATACGACCTGCATTCCATTCAGAAATCATAACCCATTTACCATGATTTGCAGGTTCAGCATGTAAAATTCTTGGCACGATTACATGACCTTTTTTGTCTTTTACAGTTGGCACTCTCCAGCTGTAGAGAACTTTATGTGTGACTGGATCTGTTACTGTTCCTCTTTTTGTACCAACAGTAATAATTCTATCCGTTTTAAGTGTTTGCTTATTAATAAGGTACATTTTGTTCCAGTTTGCTTTCCCACCAATGACACAATCAGACCAGATGAATGGAGTATCATCACTTGTTCCAACAAATAATCCTCCTCCGGCAGTTCTTACATGTGCTACAACATCCCAATGACTATCCCAAATGACACAGTCTCCAACATTCATACTGTTTGTAGCATAAAGTTGGCCGTATCTGTCATTGTACCAAGATGAACCTTGTCCTGGATGTGGTTTAGAACCTGGTCCTGTATAGACTTTTGCAACTAATTTTTTAGTTTTAAAATCAACTACACCCATTACATCAGAACCTTGTGATGCTTGCATTAAGTAACGTCCAATCTCTTTACCCTCATTTTCAAAACCATCATGTAAGATTTTGCCGATGTTTGGAATATCACCAACGATTGGATAATTTGGTTTTGAGTAATCAACTATGTAAACATGTCCGGCATCTTTGAGCGCAAAAGCTATGTAAGGACCGTATGGAGTGTCATATACACCGGCAACACGGCTTGAACCGATATTTCCATCCATGTTGATAACACTTGATGTTGGGTAAACTTTGAGTGGTTCAAGTGTCATTGCATCCATTAAAATTGCGCCACCTGGAACGTAGTTTCCAGCCATAAGATATTTTCCATCAGGACTTACAGCTAGACCACGAGAACTTGTACCAACTTGGACTTGTGCAATTTTTTGCTGTCCCTTTGATGCGAGGTCAAACATAGTGACAAGTCCGGAACGGCTAATAGAATATGCATAACGAGGTTGGCGTTTGTTTGTTACAGTTACATGGACTGCGAAACCAGCAGGATGTCGTGAAAGAATTTTCCCTGTTGTACCATCTATAAAGTCAACACGAGAAGCATCCCTCTCTGTTACAAAACAGATATCAGTAACTTTTTTTACATCAACTGCATGTGGATATTTCTTCATTAATGCAATTCTGTCATTAATTTTTTTCCAGCCTTTTTTAACATTTTCAAGTGTGAGGACTTTTATTTTCATTCCCTTGAAATGTTGTAAATAATCTACCATTTTTTGTGCATCAGCTTTACTGAATTTATCACTCCATGCTGGCATTGCTGTACCGGGTTGTCCGTTTAAAATAGTTTGAACAAGACTGTAACTATTTTTCTTTGCAAGTGCTGCAGGACGTAGATCTGCACCAACCCCACCTTCATGGTTGGGTCCATGGCATCCTTGGCACTCTTTGACAAAGACCTTTTTTACATCCATATTTGATGTACCTGCAAGTAAACTAGAACTTACAACAGCCAAAGCTGCAACAGATATAAACAATTTATTGAATTTCATTTTTGTTTTCCCCCAAAAAAATATAAAACCCTCAAGAGAGGGTTTACTTTGTAGTATCTCTACTCTTCGTTTTCAAGACGTTTTTTTTCTTGGAAATAGATCCAAATCATCGGTAAAATAATTACCGTATGAAGAAAAATTGTCAGTGTAAGCGGTCCTTCATTTAGCCAACCAAAAAAACTAGGGTTGACATCTGTAAAAGGTTCAAACATTATTCTCTCCTTATTTTTCGTGAACTGGATTTTTTCCAGTTGTTAGTAAATCTTTTGCTAAGAAAAAGAAACCTATAAATGTTACGACACCCATGATAAGTCTCCAATCCATTGCCTGTACAAACCACATACCACTTTGCCCATCAAAGTAAGCAGCCCATGTTGCACCCATTTGTGCACGTGAAACAAGTACCTGTACATAACCGGCAATCGTAAGTGCTATTGTCATTCCGACAACACCACCAGTTATTAAACTCACAGCCCAAATTGATGCACGTGTATTTTTCATTACTTTAATGCCGTTTGTTCCTTGTATTGCAATATACATCATCCCAACGAGAATAGTTGCATAAGCACCAAAAAATGCTAAGTGACCATGTGCTGAGGTAAATTGTGTACCATGTGTATAGAGGTTAACTTGTGGCAGTGTGTGGAAAAATCCCCAAATACCAGCACCTAAAAAGTTACCAAATGCATTAAGGACAAACCAAGTAAACGCAGGTTTATTGTTAATAACAGAGGCACTATTCCCTTTTTCTTCTTCTGCTCCTTGTGTTTTACCCCAGTCATAAAGTACGTGGATAAACATAGCAACCAAAGGGAGAGGTTCAAGCGCACTAAAAAGTGCTCCAATTTCCCACCAGTACTCAGGTGTACCAATCCAGAAATAGTGGTGTCCTAGACCTAAAATACCTGAACCAAAGAGCATTGCAACCTCAATCCATAACCACATTTCAACAACTTGACGGTGTGCACCTATCATTTTGATAAGACCATACGCGGCAATTGCACCAACGAAAACTTCCCAAGTAGCTTCAACCCATAAGTGGATTACCCACCACCACCAGTATTGGTCAACTGAAATGTTGTCAGTGAAGAACATCCCTGCGAGGTAAAGACCAGCAAAGGCTATCATGTCAGCCATTAAAACTGTTACAATACCCGTCTGCTTTCCTTTCATACCAGTAAGGAAAAGATTGCCAACAAAACCAAGTGCAACAACAACAATTCCCCAGTCAGCCCAACGTGGTGCTTCGATATATTCACGACCTTCTGTAATAAACCAAATTGTAGTAGCATCTGCTTTACCTACTTGAATAAACAAGAAAACTAAAACAACTATGACTATTGCTAATGCAAAAATCCAAAAGAGTAATTTTCCAACTTTGATACCAACAGTTTCAATACCTGTTTCATCTGGTAATAACCAATAAACTGAACCAAACATTGCAAAGACCATCCAAACAACAAGTGCATTAATGTGTAAAATTCTTGCAATTGAAAAGTCTAGGATTCCATATAAGAAACCTGGTTCAACATATTGGATTGCCGCTACAAGACCAAAAAGTAATTGAGCTCCAAACAAAATAGCTGCAAAAGTAAAATACCATGTAGCGAGTTGTTTTGACTCTGATTTTAAGTAACTATTTGCCATTTACTGCTCCTTGCATATGTCCAAAATTTCTTGGAAAACCATTTGTATCGATTGAGGACATGTGTTTTAAGAATGCAACCAAACCTTTTGCTTCTTTTGCAGTAATACCAAGATCTGGCATCATACGTGCATGCGTAGGGTATTGGTCTGGATGTTGTAGGAATTCGGCTATAGCCTCTTCTCTTGTATTTTTTCCAGTTAATGCTTGCATTGCACCATTTGGACCCCAAGCTGGATCTAACCATGCTTTTGTTAAGTCTGGTGCATAGTATGCCCCATTTCCTAAAAGTGTATGACAATCCATACAATTCTTAGCCTGTGAAGCCAATTTCCCTAAGTGAAGTAAAGCTCCTGCTTCTTTTTCCGTATAGTCATCTCTGCCAAAGAATTTTTCTTTTTCTTTGAAAAGTGAGCCACCTTTACCATCATTACCACCAATAACAGGAACTTCATGACCACGTTTTGCACTCATTTCGTATGTTATTTTATAGTTAATAACAGTAGGCCCCGGAACCCTTTTTGTAACACCATTTTGAAGGTCTTTATCATTACCCATTGCAATTTGTGTTGACGTATCAAAAGTCAACCAAATTAAGAGTAGCGAAGCAAAACCCGTAACCCACGTTGCTGAACGTCGCCAGAAACGATTGTCACTCCATACAGACTTATTAGCCACTGTATCCTCCTAAAACTTTTTATTTAAAGATATATTTTCAATGTTCATTTTCTTCATGAACTTGATTTTGCATATAATAAACTGCGAATGGAAGTAAAAAAAGTCCAATAGCAGCAACGACTAAAGCTTTTGCAGTAAATTCCCCAACATGCATCAAACTTCCCATAAGATATAAACAGTATGCTGTAAGTAACCAAAACATATAAGCAAACACCATGGTCCATTTTTTGAGTAGTTTTACCTTTACTGCAGTATATATACCTACATAAAATCCTCCAAAAACTAATACAAGCGCAGAAGAAACAAAGATAGGTAAAAAGTCATCAAGTGCAATTGCTGGTCTTATAACTGACGGGTCTATCATTATATTCTCCTATAAACTTAATTGGATTTTAGAATCATTATGTAGTGTAATAGGTTTCTAAATAAATAAGATTGATTTATATCAAGTAGATTGTAAAAAAGGGAGTTTTTTCGTTTTTTTGTGAAGAAAGTAACACTCTTTCATGAGCTAATATGAATTTTATTTTTCAATATATTCATGAATAGCTTTGAGTGTTTGTTTCAATGTTTGGCTATACTGTTGGAGTTTTTCTTGTGAAATTCTATTTTCTTCTTTGAGAAGTTCTTTTATGTTTTTTGCAATATTATAGAGTGCGGTAGCACCTAAATTTGAAGAAACACCCATAATGTCAAGGAGTAAATTGTCTGCTTCATTTATTTTATTTTCTTTGAGGAGTATAGATAAGGCTTCATCTGAGTGCTGATAATCTGCGATAAATTCATTCAATATTTCTTTGTAAAACTCTCTATCATCACCACAAACCCCCAATCCCTCTTGTGTATCGAGGATTGTGTCGGTAGAGGTATCTTCTATTACCTCTTTTGGTTTTTGTGTTTCTTGCGTATTATAAGCATATAAAATATCGTAGAGTGCATCCATATTTAAAGGTTTTGCCAATGTTTCACTCATACCGGCATCTTTCATTTTTTTAACATCATCACTTGCAGTATCACCACTAAGTGCTATGACAACAATATGGTCATATTCCTCATTTTTTCTTATAATCTTTGTTGCCTCAAAACCATCTATGTTTGGCATATGTGCATCCATAAGAATAAGCATGAAATTGGTGTCATTTTCTAAGATATTAAGGACCTCCTGACCGTCATTTGCGACAACGATTTCCATGCCACTTTCACCTAAAAGTCCTAAAATAACTTTTTGATTAATGATATTGTCCTCAGCAAGTAAAATGCGTTTTCCTTTGAATTTTGAAAAATCCTCTTTTTTTATTTTGCCGTGCGGAGGAACTACTTTTTTATGAAATTGTTTTGAAGAACTTTTTTCTTTTATTTCATCTGTTTTTTCTTCTATCTCATGTTCTTCTTCTTTCTTTTCTTCTTCTTTAAAATCTATGTCATATATATCTTGTGTATCTGTAGTGGTTTTTGGATGTTGGGATTCATACTCATCAACAACAGCGGGTTGTATTTCTAAAAGTGTATCTTTTGTTTTTGGAGATTTTTTGAATAAGAAGTAAATTACAACAAACAGGATTACAATTAATATTGCAATGATTTCAAGCTGATATTGCGTTAAAAAATGAAACGACATGAAAATTCCTCAGTATATGTTTAGGTAATGATACAGTATGAAAAATTAAACTTAAATCAAAGTTGCTGTATAATAAGGTTAATATTGATAATAAGGTTGACTTTGCAAGAAATTCCTCATATTCCGGTTTTATATAGAGAAGTAGTAGATGCATTTGCAGATGTGGGTGAAGGTATAGTTATTGATTGTACGATGGGATATGCGGGACACTCCTCTTTACTCCTTGAAGCAAATCCAAATATTAGGCTTATTGGGATAGACCAAGACCAGACTGCCATTGACTTTTCCACAAAGCGTTTAGAAAAATATGCAGATAGAGTGAGCATAAAAAAAGGGCGTTTTTCTACTGTTATGCAGGAAATACTCAAAGAGGTAAACGCAGCGGATATCAAGGGAATACTTGCTGACATTGGTGTTTCTTCTTTACAACTTGATCAAAAAGAGAGAGGATTTTCATACGAGAGTGATACGCTTGATATGCGTATGGACAAAGGGGCACCTTTAAGTGCATCAAATGTTGTAAATGAATACTCTCAAAAAGAGCTTGAAAATATTTTGTTAGAGTATGGTGAGTTAAGAAATTACAAAAAGATCGCAGATGTTATTGTGCAAAATCGTCCATTTATATCAGCAAAAGAGCTCAGTGAAACGCTCAAACCGTATATGCCACGAGGAAAAAAAATACATCCTGCAACGCTTTTAATGCAAGCAATACGTATAGAAGTAAATGATGAGCTTGGCGAGTTAAAGAATTTGCTTAAGACAATTGAAGAGGCAAAACTTCCAAATGCACGGGTAGCTATTATCTCTTTTCACTCTTTAGAAGACAGAATAGTGAAAAAAGAATTTGCAAAATGGGCAAAATCGTGTATTTGTCCTCCTGAAGCCTTTCGTTGTACTTGTGGGAATGATCATCAGTTAGGAAAAATTATTACAAAGAAACCAATAATGGCACAAAAAGATGAGCTCCATGACAATGCAAGAAGCAGGAGTGCAAAAATGAGACTTTTTCAAATGGATATGTAATGAGTGAAAAGAATGAATTATTAGAAGAAGTTGATGGACTCTTTCAATCTAAACGCAGCCTAAACTTTAACTACTTTTTAACTGTTTTTTTAGCTATTGTATTTGTTGGAATGTTTGCATTTCCTAAAATTTATATAACAGAGCAAATTTACTTTAAGAGTAGGGATATTGCAAAATTAAAAGTAGAGTATGATACGCTCAAAGAAGAACATAAACTCATTAGTACCTCTGTAGAGAAAATGAAATTTAAAAACCAAATCTTAGATACACTTTTTTAAACGAGGAAAACAAGTGATTAGAAAATTTATAGCATTTGCTATTGAAAAGCCACTCCTAAATCATATACTGTTGATTTTTATACTCATGCTATCCATATTTGCTTACATAAATATTCCAAAAGAGATATTTCCACCAATGAATATGGACAAAATTACCATTAAAGGTGGCTATCCCGGAACATCAGCAGATGTCTTAGATAAAATGGTTGTGCAGACCATTGAAGATGATTTACAAAACATTGATGCACTCAAAGAGATTAAGAGTAGTATAAAAAATGGTTCTTTTATCATTACTTCTGAAATTAAGAATGGTTCTAATAATATCCGTGTTTTAAGTGATGTAAAAGATGTCATAAGCAGTGTGAAAAAAGATTTACCTGCTGATATGAATGAGCCAATAGCAAAAATTAAAACACATGCCTTTCCACTTGTTCTTATTGCACTTTCGGGAAATGTTCCTACAAAAGAGTTACTCGATAGAGCAGATGAACTTAAAAGTGAACTGAGTAAGTTTAAAGCACTGAGTGACATTACAATTAGAGGAGATGCCAAAGAAGAACTAGACATTACGCTCAATCCTCAAAAAATACGAGCATATGGACTCTCCTCATCGGCAGTAGTATCAAAAATCAGTCAAATAAGCTCTATTTTTCCTATTGGTACGATCAAACAAAAGGCAAACCATCTTTATATCTCTACCTACAATGGAGAAAAAACACAAGAAGGAATTGCTGATACTGTTATAGAAATTGGTGATAAACGGGTAAGAATTGGAGATATTGCAAAGGTTGCGTTTAGGTTGAGTGATGCCGTGGAACTCTCTCATTATAATGGTGTACGTAATATTTCAGTGAATGTTACAAAGAGTAAAGAGGGTAACGCTATTGCTCTTGTACGTGATATTCGTCAATTATTAAAAGAACAAAAAAAGAAGCATCCAAATTTGAATTATAATATCTATACAGATACTTCTGTATGGATTAAAAACCGTTTAAATGTTGTTTTTTCTAATATTGTATTTGGCTTGGCACTTGTATTTTTAGCGATGCTTATTTTTATTAACCGGGGGATTGCGTTTGTTGTAGCCCTCGGTATTCCTGTGAGTTTTATGATTGGACTGATTGTCACTGAAATTTTAGGTGACAGCCTCAATATGCTCTCTCTTTTAGGTGCACTTATAGCGCTTGGAATGTTAGTGGATGAGGCAATAGTTGTTGCTGAAAATATCTACCGACATCTAGAAGAGGGGATGGATAGAAAAGAGGCAGTTATAAATGGTGCAGCGGAGATGTTTCCAGCTGTTTTAACTGCAACACTCACTACTGTTTTTGCTTTTTTACCAATGCTGCTTATGACGGGAGAAATGGGTATGTTTATAAAAATAATACCTATTATGATAACGGTTTTACTGCTTTCTTCATTGTTTGAAGCATTTTATTTTTTACCTTTACATTCGTATGATTTTTTAAAGGTTTCAAGAGAGGGGAGTTTTACAAAGCGATTTTGGGATTGGATGTATGCGCATTATAGTCGTGCATTACATTTCTTCTTTAAACGCAAGGGGATTTCACTTTTTATTATAGTTGTTGTAATTTTATCTTTAGAATTTATAATGATGAAAAATGCAAAGTTCCAGCTTTTTCCTGACTTTGACAATACACAGATTTATGTGTACGGAAAAGTCAATATTAACAATGCGCTTGAAGATACAGAAAAAACAGTGACAAAAGTTGAGCAAGAGATACTTAAAAATGTAAAAAAAGAGAATGTCTCCTCTGTTACATCTGTCATTGGCTTTAAAATGGATGCAAAAAATAGAGCCGAGTTAGGTGAAAATATGTTCCATATATTTATTGATTTGCATGAGAGAGCCCCTGTAAACTTTTTTGATAAATACATCAGTCCTTATCTTTCTATCGAATATGATCCAAATGTGCAGACACGTGATGTTGATGCGAAAGTAATAGCAAAACACTTGAAAAAAGTTTTGAAAAATATTCAAGATATGAAAGATAAAAATGGGAAAAAGATTTTTGAAGAGTTTGTTGTTAAAGTACCGGGTGCAGGTGTAATAGCACATGATGTTGAAATAGGACTCAGCTCGAAAGACTCTAAAGATGTCGTGCCATATCTCAAAACACTTGAAGAGAAACTCTCTGCTATTCATGGCGTGAGTAATATAGTTGATGACGCTGTTTTAGGGGAAAAAGAGTTAAAGTTACGTGTCAATAAATATGGTCAAGAACTTGGTTTTAATGAACAGACACTTTCAAATGCATTACGTGCTTACTATTTAAAAGGCGAATATGGCAAACTTTTTAACAAAAAGGGTTTAGTACGTATTCGTATAGAAAGTAATTTAGACAAGCAGATAGCGTCAATCAATCAAGTTGAGTTACCAGTTGGTAATAGTGGAAAATATGTTGCTTTAAGTGATATATGTGATTACTCTTATAGACAAAGTTATGTGAGTATTAAAAAAGAAAATGCTAAACGTGTGCGAAGTCTTTATGCTTCTATAGACAAAAAAGTGATTACCTCTTCAGAAGTAATGAATAAAATTAGACCTTACCTCAAAACACTGCAAAAACAAGGAATAATAGTTACTATTAAAGGAGAGGAGAAGGAAAATAATAAAAATAAAAGAGAGATGATGCAATCTGGACTTATTGCAATTTTTCTTATTTTTATAACGCTTGTATGGCTCTTTGACTCTATTAAAAAATCACTTATAGTTATTAGTACAATTCCTCTTGTCTTGCTTGGTGTTTATGTTGGTCATTGGCTGATGAATTTGAATCTTACTATGCCGGGCTTAATCGGTATTGTTGGACTTGCTGGTGTTGTTGTCAATGATGGTCTTATTATGGTTGATTTTATAAAAAAAGCAAAAGATACAGAGGAGTTAATGCGTCGTGCAAAAACACGGTTACGTCCAATCTTACTTACTTCCTTAACAACGGTATTAGGCTTATTAACACTTATTTTCTTTGCTTCTGGGCAGGCAAAAATACTGCAACCTATGGCCATCTCTTTAGGATATGGTATTGCTTGGGCAACGGTACTTAACCTTATTTATGTACCACTACTTTATGCAGTTGTGTATAAAATTAAACCACCAAAAAAAGGATAAAAATGAATTTAACAATAAGCCAAGCACAGTTTGGAGTAAGGCCTCCTGTTACAAAACCGATACCGGAGTTTCTACTTGAAGTAGGCGAAGAGGGTATTCGAGAGTTGATTTCAAAACACTATGATGCCATTAAAGAGAGTGATATTTATCATCTCTTTCCTCAAGATCCACAAGAGTTTGAAAAGGCAAAAATCAATTCATCTGATTTTTTTATTCAAATTTGTGGAGGAACGCCTCATTTTACAAAAAATAGAGGTGCCCCTCGAATGATTGGTCGTCATGCTCCTTTTCGCATTGATGCAAAGGCAAGACAAACATGGTTGGAACTCTATAAACCTTTACTCTTAGAACTCAAAGACGAAGGTGTAACAGAAACCTCTTTATCCTCGTTTTGGAACTACTTAGATATTTTTTCTATTTGGATGATAAATACAAAATAATTCTTATTGGCAGTAAGCATTCTATAAGGAATCACCTTGTATAATTCCGACCTACCAACAAATAGTGGGTTCTTAGCTCAGTTGGTTAGAGCTCTCGGCTCATAACCGAGCGGTCGAGTGTTCGAGTCACTCAGAACCCACCACTTTCATTTTTAGATGCAAATAATCACTTATAATTTTTCCATGATCAAAAACAAGTTTATCCAGATCAATATTTTCAAGTTTTACTACCATTGCCTCTTTTGCATCATCTGCTGCTATTGGAAGATGCTTCGCTTTACATATGTAGACAGCTGAGGCCGTATGAAATCTTGGATCTCTTTTTGGATCAGAGTAAATTCCTAAAAGTTTTTCTATACTTACATCAAGTGTGATCTCTTCTTGCATCTCTCTTTTTAGAGCCGTCTCAACACTCTCTCCTCTATCTACAAAACCACCGGGAAGTGCAAGACCTAAAGGTGGATTTTTACGCTCTATAAGGACAATACCTTGAAATAGCTTGTCAATATATATTTCTACAATACCATCAACAGTGAGGTATGGAGTTTTAGGTACAAATGCCATATGCTTTCCTTGAATTTTTATGCTATTGTAACCTTGTATATGTTAGAATGATGTTAATTTTTAAACGAATTTAAACGATAAGAGGATAGAAAATGATAAAAAGATGTTTATTTCCAGCTGCAGGATACGGTACACGGTTTTTACCTGCAACAAAGGCAATGCCTAAAGAGATGCTGCCAATTTTAACAAAACCATTAATCCAGTATGGTGTTGAAGAGGCTTATGAAGCGGGCTGTGAAATTATGGCAACTATAACTGGTAGAGGAAAGCGTGCAATTACTGATCATTTTGATATCAGTTATGAACTTGAACATCAAATTAAGGGGACTTCTAAAGAGGAACTTTTATCGGAAATTCGTACATTAATTTCAAAATGTACCTTTACCTATACACGTCAAAATGAGATGAAAGGTCTTGGTGATGCTATTTATAAAGGAAAAGTTCTTGTAGGAAGCAGTGCGCCATTTGCTGTTATTTTAGCAGATGACTTGTGTGTAAATCCTGATGGTGATGGCGTTTTGACACAGATGGTAAAGCTATATGCAAAATACAAATGTTCTATTGTAGCGATTATGGAAGTTCCACAAGATCAAGTCAATAAATATGGTGTTATCTCCGGTAAAGAGATAGAAGAAGGTATTTTTATGCTTGATAATATGGTTGAAAAACCTGAGATTGAAGAAGCTCCGTCGAACCTGGCAATTATAGGGCGCTATATTTTAACACCCGATATTTTTGATTTAATTAAAAATACTAAACCTGGGAAAAATGGCGAAATCCAAATTACAGATGCGCTTCTTGAACAGGCCAGAAAAGGTATGGTCCTTGGTTATAAATTTCAAGGAAAACGTTTTGACTGTGGCTCTTTAGATGGATTTGTAGAAGCTACTAACTATTTTTACAACAATTTACAAAAATAATTTTTTTGATAACCCTATTTTGGAAGTCCAAATTTTTGGGTTATCAACTCTCCCTCTTCATTGAAAAAAAGATAATACAGTAGATCTTTTTTTACAGATAAACCTACCAAATGCCGTAGTGCTAAATTTGCTTGGAGTGATGCTATATGCATGACAATTGGTGCAGCAATTCCTGCAGGTGTTTTCGTAATAATTTTAAATGCATCATTAAAAGAGGATGCTTCTATAAAACAAACTTGCCCATGAAATGCTTCAACACTTCCATAAATCCATGGTGTTTTGACCTCTTTTGCATAGGTATTAATATCTCCACGTGTAGGAAGGTTGTCTGTTGCATCTATGATTAGATCAACATTGATTCCTTTTTTCGTCCATTCTAAAAAATCACATTCATGAGCAATAGCTTTTGTATAGGGGGAACGTTCAGAAATTATTTTTGCATTGATTTTGGCTTTGTTCTTTCCTTCATCACCTAGTTTAAAGGCAATTTGTCTATGGATATTATGTAGGCTCACTTCATCAAAATCAATAATATGAATCTCGCCAATTCCTACAGCACCTAAGGCAAATGCCAGTGAAGAGCCAAGTCCTCCAGCTCCAACGATGGCAATTTTTTTATTTTGCAGTGCTTGCTGTTTCTCTTCTCCCCAAAGTTTTACTTGACGATGAAAATATTGCATCATATTTTATCCTTTTTTACTACTACGTTTTTTTATAGCCTCTTTAAATCCCCATACACGTCTGGCTTGTACGGTTTGGGTATGGCTCATCTCAACTATCATAAGTTCTTCTTGGTTTCCAAGATGATTGAGTGTTTCTGCGTTTGGAGAAATTAAAAAAGAGTCACCATAAAATTTCCATTGGTACTCTTTATCATTGTACTCTCCAATACGATTTGCACGTAAGAGATAGCAACTATGGGTAAAAGCTCTTGTTGTTGCAAGTGCTTTCCATCTCTCATATGATTCAAATGTAGAGACACTTGGTAAAAGTATACAGTCTACATTTTTATATTTTAGTTTATCAAAAAATTCATCAAAATGGAGTTCAAAACCATTCAAAATAGCAAATTTGAAGTTATCTATTTTAAATGTTAAAGGTGCTTCAATGGGTTTTATAGGATTTGCAAAATATTTTTCTTCATTCCAGTGTGCATAGTTTATAAGAATTTGTTGCTGGTAGTAGGAGGTAGATGCTGGAGAAAACTTTGCTACAGTTTTATAAATTTTCTCTTTTTTTACAATAACGAGTGGAGCGATAATAGTGAGCTGGTATGTTGCAGCGAGTTCTTTTAAAATTTTTATCTGGTGGAGTGTCTGTTCTTTTATCATTGAAAGTGACATCTGTTCTAATTCTTTAAAAAAAGGATTTAAAACATATTCGCCCAAAAGGATAAGCTTGACATTTTTTTTATGGGCAATTCTGATGTAGTTGTAGAGTTTTGTAGAGCTCATTCCTTGTGCATTGAGCTGGAGAACGGCTGCTATCATTGCGCTGTTTTTATCTTTTGAATTTTTATTTGTGCCTCTTCGAGGATTTTTTGGGCTTCATTGAGTTCATTCATACCTTTTTCATAGGCTTTGACACTGTTTTCAAGTGTAATCTCAGGATCCATAAGTGTTTCTAAAATTTTTTTTGCATTGTCTAGCTTAGTTTCAAATTTTTCTTTAGCCATTGAGTACATCCTTTACGTAATCTTCAAATTTATCAAGTTCAACCAAAAACGCGTCATGTCCATAGTCACTGTCGATATCTACATAGTTATAATTTTTATTATTTATTTTTTTGAGTTCATTTGCCATCTCTTGCATTTCAAAGTTTTTAAATAAGATGTCATTTTTAAAACTTACAAGATGTAACTCTGCTGTAATACGTTTGAGTGATTCAGAGAGTGAGTCAAAACCGCGTGAGAGATCATAGATATTGATCGCTTTGGTAATGTAAAGATACGCAAGTGGATCAAACCATTTTGTGAAATTATATCCATTATACTCGAGGTAAGATTCAACTTGAAATTTTCCAAAGAGCTCATACAGTCCATCTGTAAGTTTGTAATCTCTTCCAAATTTTTCCCGCATTGACTCATGGGAAAGAAAACTTATATGTCCTGCCATACGTCCAACAGCCATTCCAGAGAGCCCTTGTTCTTTAAGTACTTGTGGATCATAATAACCTTGTTGGAAGTCAGGATCGTTAAGTATGGATTCTTGTGCTACTTTATTAAACGCAATGGCCCAGGGTTGTGTTGCATGTGTTGTAGCAAGTGCAATGATTTTATTTGCAAAATTTGGATAATGTATGGCAAACTGTAGTGCTTGCATCCCTCCCATTGAGCCACCGACAATAGCATGAACTCTATGGATATCTAAACGATCAAACAAAATACGTTGTGCTTTTACCATATCTTTTATGCTTACAACAGGAAACTTGTAGCGGTATGGTTCCTGATAAGGGTGCTGCATACTCATAGGACCTGTTGAACCAAAACAACTTCCTATAACATTAGAGCAAATAACGAAATATTTATCTGTATCGATGGCTTTTTGTGGGCCTATAAAGCCATCCCACCAGCCTGGTTTACTCTCATTTTCATAAAAACCTGCAGCATGGTGTGAACCTGTCAGTGCATGACAAACTACAACTACATTGCTTTTATCCTCATTGAGTGTACCATATGTTTCATAGATAATATCATAAGGTTCTAAAATACGCCCACTCTCTAAATAGAGGGGATTTGTAAAGTGTTCCGTATATGTTTGTAAATTTAATGACAACGCTATATAGCTCCAAAAATAGTTAATGACATTTTAGCAAAAATCTCTTGTGTTAGGCTTCAAGAGCCTGTTTTAAATCTTCTATTAAATCTTTAGCACTCTCTAAGCCACATGAAATTCGGATAAGCCCCTGCGGAACACCACAAGCTTGTAACTCCTCTGTTGAGAGTTGTTGGTGTGTTGTTGAAGCAGGATGGGTGATGATAGATTTTGAATCACCAATATTTACAACAAGAGAGTAGAGTTTCGTTGCGTTTACAATTTTTTCTGCTTCTTCTAAAGATGATACCTCAAAACTTAGCAGACCACTACAGAGCCCATCTTTAAAATATTTTTGTGCATTTTTATAGTTTTGATTACTGCTAAGACCAGGATAATTTACCTTTTTTACTTTTTCGTGTGATTCTAAAAACTGCGCAAGAGCGAGAGCATTTTTGGAATGTTCTTTCATTCTCAATGCAAGTGTTTCTAATCCTTGAATAAAGAGCCAAGAGTTAAAAGGCGAGACAACACTTCCTAAATCACGTAGTAGAGAGAGTCTTGCCCGAAGAGTAAAAGGAGGTAATCCAACTTCTGTATAGACAAGTCCATGATATGAAGCGTCAGGGGTATTAAAGTGTTCATAGCGAGGATTATTACGTAATTTTTCTACAAGGTTCTTTCTCTCGACAAGGATTCCACCTATTGCCAAGCCTTGACCGGTTGTGTATTTACTAGCGCTATGGACTGTAATATCTACTCCAAAATCAAAAGGAGAACAAATGGCAGGAGTCGCAACTGTATTGTCAACAATGGTAAGAATGTTGTATCTGTTTGCAATAGCTGTAATCGCTTCAATATCAGCAACATCAATACTTGGATTTGTAAGAGATTCAAAAAAGATTACTCTTGTTTTATCATCTATAAGATTTTCAATTTCTTCTGGATTATGCACATCAAAAAATCTTGCTTCTATACCAAAACGCTTGAGTGTATGTGCACTTAATGTGAGGCTTCCTCCATAGAGTTGTTTTGCACAAATGATATTTTCTCCAGCTTGTGCTGCGTTTACAATAGCAAAGAAAATTGCACTCATTCCACTTGCTGTAGCTATTGCTGCTTCACCTTTTTCCATTGCTGCAAAACGCTTTTCAAATACATCTGTAGTTGGATTGTTAAGACGAGTATAGATATTTCCAAGTTCTTTGAGTGCAAAGAGATCTGCAGCATGCTGTACATTTTTAAACTCATATGCTGTTGTTTGGTAAATTGGAACCGCCATTGTCCCTTGTTCATCTTTATCATATCCTGCATGGAGGGCTAAAGTTTGTAAATCCATTTTTATACCTTGTTATTTTTAATTTCTAATGTATCATGTTGTAATGTTTGGAGAAATTCCAAAATATTTTTTTGATATGCGAGTGTATCATCATCATAAGTATGTTCTAAAAAAGCTTTGAGTGCATCAACATCAATTTTTTTTGCATACCGTGGTGCGGCCCTAAGGTCATGCAAAATACTTTGTATAAGTGAGTCAATACCAAGACCATTATTCTCTTTTACTTTATTTACAAGCTCTTTTGTTGAAAGGAGTAAGAGATTTGCACGGTCAGTGTCATTGTTGTATATTTTAAGAGCTTGTTGTTTTACAATAATAAAGTTTTCAACAGTGGCATCTTCATTGACTGCGATCATTAAAGCATAGAGCTTTGCACGAAAAGCCAAAGAACCATGGTGGTGGACAAATAGTTCTCTAAAAGCATTATAAAAGTAATGTTTTATTCTAAATCCCAGTTTCATCACCATTCCTTATGCGGTATTATACATCTAAATGGTATAATTTCAAAAATAAATTTTATATGACTAAAGGACAAATCGTATGGGTAGAGCATTTGAATATAGAAAAGCTTCAAAATTAAAAAGATGGGGTGCAATGTCAAAGTTGTTTCCAAAATTAGGTAAAGTGATTACAATGGCAGCAAAAGAGGGTGGAACTGACCCTGATATGAATGCTAAATTAAGAACTGCCATACTTAATGCTAAAGCTGAAAATATGCCTAAGGATAACATTGAAGCTGCTATAAAACGGGCTACTGCAAAAGATTTAAGTGATGTCAAAGAGGTTAACTTTGAAGGAAAAGCACCTCATGGAGTACTTCTTTTTATAGAGTGTGCTACAGATAACAATACACGTACAGTTGCAAATGTAAAAAGTATTCTTAATAAAAATGGTGGAGAGTTGCTTACAAATGGATCTTTAGAATTTATGTTTTCACGTAAAGCTCTTTTTGAATTTGCTCAAACTGATGATATGGATCTTGAGGAGTTAGAACTTGAACTTATCGATGCTGGTCTTGAAGAGATTGAAGCAGAAGAGGGTATTGTTCTTGTCACTGCTGATTATACGAGCTTTGGTACGATGAATGAGGCACTTGAAAAAATGGGTATAGAAATTACAAAAGCAACACTTGAAAGAATTGCAAACACTCCGATTGAAATTTCCGAAGAAGAACATGCCGATGTGGATAAAATTCTAGAAAGATTAGAAGATGATGAAGATGTGCAAAAGGTTTATACAAACCTTGCATAATGCAAATTGTTAAAGAAGAATTTTTTAGAACATTTGAAGTAAAAAAATCAAAGTTTATTGCGCATATTGTTCCTTATGAACTCTATGAGCAAACACTGCTGCGTTTAAGAGAAGAACATCCAAAAGCAAGACACTTTGTACGAGCATACCGTTATCTTAATGAGTATGAACAGATTGTTGAATATATAAATGATGATGGTGAACCGAGTGGAACTTCTGCAAAACCTGCTTTAATGGTTTTGCAGGGAGAAAAACTGATTAATGTTGCTGTTATAATAGTGCGCTACTTTGGTGGCATAAAACTTGGAACAGGTGGACTGGCACGTGCGTATGGGAGTGCATTAAATTCGCTCTTAGAAATAGTGCCAAGTACTCCTTATGAAAAAGAGATGCAACGGAGCATTCTCTTTGACTATAGTAATGTACGCTTAGTAGAGTACGAGTGTGAAAAATTTTCTATAGTAATTTGTGAAAAGTCATTTGATACAAAAGTGCTCTATCTTCTACAAGGAACAAAGGAAAAAATTGAAAAGCTTCTCTTTTCTTTGGAAAGAAAAGTAGAAGTGAGCTAATAACTATTGTCTTCCCTGTACAGCATTTCCCATATCCCACATTGGTAAGAAAATACCAAGAGCTAGTAAAATAACCATAGAAGCGATTATAAGCAGCATTATAGGTTCAATAGCTTCACTTAATCCGTCAATGATAGCATCAAAACGCATTTTATAATACTCAGCAACTTTTTTAATCATGGTATCAAGTGTACCACTGTCTTCACCTGCACGTATCATTTGAATAATCATATTTTCAAAAAGTCCTGTCTCTTCAAGACCTTTATTGAGTGTTCCACCTTTTTCAACAGTATAACGAACTGAAAGAAGCTTCTTTTTTAAAGGTAAGTTGTCAATCATAGAAATTGAGGTATCAAGAGCTTCTGCAATGGGAATACCCGCACGAATAAGCTCCGAAAATACGAGTGTAAAACGACTGAGTGTTGCAAATTTGATAATGTTTTTAATAAGATAGACTTTTAACAAAAATTTATGCCAACTATAGCGAATATTTTCATTATTTGTAATGGCATAATTAAAAGCTACATAAGATAAAAATAAAATAGCCAGAACATAAGGACCAAAATTATTAAAAATATATTCTAGTTTTAAAAGAATGAGTGTTGGCAATGGTAAATGTGCATGTAGTTCTTCAAATATTGCTTTAAATTGAGGAACAACATAAGAAATTAAAACTGTAAACGCAACAGCCATAGCTATCATGACATTTCTTGGATAGGCCATTGCTTTTTTAAATTTAATTACATTGGCACGGATCTCTTCTAGCATATCAGCAAGAGAATAGAGCGCTTCATCGAGATTACCCGTTTTTTCTCCAAGCTGTACCATTGCAATAGTAAGATTTCCAAGTTCAAAACGAAAATTTTCCATAGCAGATGAGAGAGAGTGACCAGAGTTAATATCATCTGCTATTTTTGAAAAAACTGTCTTGAGTGTTTCATCATTTGTTGCATTTGCAATTTCATGGAGTGAATCGTGAATAGAGATTCCGGCATTGGTCATAACGGCTAGTTGTCTGATTGCAGCGATAAGAGAATCAGGTTTGATCTTTTTCTTTTTAATATTTGAGAGTAAATTAGTTTTAAATCTTTTGAGTTGTGCTTCTAAAGGCTCCTGTCCTTCTGTTACTTTTATGATAATACCAGTAAACTTTAATTTGGCATATTTATTTGCTTCTTTTCTATCTTCAGCATATAAACCAAATTCTTCTTTTTTCCCTTTTGTAAGGACTGTTGCTATAAAATATTTCATCCTTTTGCCACCTTTAAAACTTCTTCAATACTGGTAATTCCATCGATCGCTTTTTGTAATCCATTTTGAAAAATTGGTATAAAACCTTCTTTTTTCGCTTGTGCTAAAAGCTGCTCTTTTGAACCACCTTTTGCTATAATAGAGGAAATTTCTTCAGAAATATTTAAAACCTCACAAATCATTTCTCGACCCATATAGCCCGTTCCTCCACATTCTCGGCAACCTTTTCCCTTGTAGAAAACTGTTCCCTCAGGCACAGCATTATGAATTTCTTCTAAAACAGACGCAGAAAGTTCATCCTCAACCTTGCAGTGCACGCAGATTTTTCTTACAAGTCGTTGGGCTTGAATGGCCACAAGTGCACCACTGATGAGGTAGTGTTCTATACCCATATCTGCCATACGAGGAATTGCACTAATAGAATCATTTGTATGGAGAGTTGAAATTACCATATGTCCTGTTAGAGCAGCTTTTATGGCAATTTCTAAAGTTTCTTGGTCACGAATTTCCCCGATCATAATTTTATCTGGATCTTGACGTAAAATAGAACGTAATGCATCTGCAAAACTTAATCCAACTTTTGCGTTTACCTGAACTTGTTGGATAAGGTTCATTCTATATTCTACAGGATCTTCAACAGTAATGACTTTGTCTTCAACATTTCTGAGTTCATTGAGAGCACCATAGAGCGTTGTTGTTTTACCACTTCCCGTTGGACCAGTAACTAAAATAATACCATATGGTGCTTGTAAACCTTTGAGCAGTTTTTTATAGCTGAGGCTATCCATTCCGGCATCTTCTAATTTTACAAGTGCTTTTTGCTTATCAAGCACACGCATAACAATAGATTCCCCATAAAGAATTGGGAGTGTGGAAATACGAAAGTCGAATTCTCGACTGCCAACGGCCGTAGAAAAACGTCCATCTTGTGGTTTTCTCTTCTCAGCAATATCAAGGTTTGCAAGAAGTTTTAATCGTGATGCTAATGGCGGATAGATATCTTTTTCAAAAATGAACATCTCAGTAAGTTTTCCATCTATACGCCCACGGACAACACAGTTTTTTTCAGTAGGTTCTATGTGAATATCACTAGCTCGCCCATTAATACAGGTTTTTAGGACAACATCTATAAGCATTAAAACGGAGGAAGCTTCTTGTTGTTCTTCTATTGAACTAATAGAATTGAGCTCATCACGTATTTTAGATATAAGTCCTTTAACACTGTCTTTGAGCTCAATTTTATATAAATATGTAGAAATTTGTTTTTTTGTAGCTAATGCAATTTTTACTATTTTCCGTGGAAAGAGTCTTTGTATTGCTTCTTGTGCATCAATATTGAGTGGATCATTAAACGCAACTGTTATACTCATATCATCTTGCGATATTGGAATAGCATTGTGCTTTTGTAATTGAGCAAGTGGTACAAGACTTGTTAAATTATAATCCATATCTATAGCATCTAGGTCGACAAACATAAGATTGAGCTCATCTGCAAGCTTTTCTAATACGGCTTTTTCTTGTATATAATCATAATTATCGATTATGGAAAGATTATAGACACCATCTCTAACTTGCTGGACAATAAATCGGATGAGTCTATCCATAGTCATAAATCCAGAGAGAGTGATATCTCTTAGAATGAGATTTTCACTGATTCCTTTTGCTAGAAGTCTGTCAACTTGTGACTTCATTATGGAACCATTATTGAGTAGATCTGTTGTTATTCTATCCATGTATAAATCCTACCAATATATATGACGTTTTACTTTAATTGTATCATAATACTCTTCAATAACCATTTTATCAATATTATTATCTTTAATGGTATAAAGTTTATAAATAATACTTTTATTATCAGGATCTTGTAAAATATAGAACTCTTTTTGTTTATGTTTTGGAAGTTGTGAATAAAGATCAAAAACTTTTGAAAGAACATAAGTAGTTGTTGGAAATTTGAATTTTGAAAGGTCATAACCATCTAAAAGTGAATGATATAAGAGCTTTTTTTGCATTAAAATAGTTGCAAAGTAGGCAGAATTTTCTCTTGCTTCTTTAGAAAACTTTAGGGTTGCAATGGGCTGTGCAAGCCGATCTATATAGTCAGATTTTAGACAGGAAAAACCATAGAGAGACGCATACTGTGCATCTCGTTTAAACTTTTTAAAGTAATCATATCCCATTGTACAGGCTTTTTGGTATTGACGTGTTTTGTAAAGTTGGAACATTTTGTATTTTGCATCTGCGTGCAGATAAATGGAAAAGATGAAAAATAGTAGAAGAGTTAGTTTCATTTGAATTCTCCTGTTCGTATACTATGGAGCAATAAGGCTGCGTTTGTAGAGTGGGAACTTCTAATATATTTGGTTAATACATTAATAGCTTTTTGTTTATGATGCGTTTTTACAAGTGTTTTTGCAAAAATAATCCAACTATCTTCTATGTTCGAATTGAGTTGGTTTGTAATTAATGCATATTGTGAAGCTTTTTCATAATCTTTTAATTCATAATATTTTTTTGCCAAAAAAAGACTTAATGCAGGATTTTTATCTTTTTGAAAACGTGAAAGTATATTTTTAATATCATGAGCAGTATTTTGTTTTACTATGGTAATATGAGGTACAGCAATAACTTCTACTTTCTTTTGTTTATGAGGAAGTCTTTGTATATTGTTTTTCTTCTTCTTTTGCACTATTTTCTTATGTTGTGGAATTTGCTCTTGTTTTTGAATATATGGTGATTTTTGTGTGAATGTAGTCATAAAATCCATTGATGGAGACAATACTCTGGCACTTATGTTATTATCTGTAGAAATATGCACATCTTTTTGTTTGCTTGAATGTTTATTTGCTGTAATAGTCTGTCTCTTCTTTTCAGGGATTGTCTGTTTTTTGATAATATTATTTTTAAGTGAACTATTAGCATCTTTTTTCTCTTCTGTAGAGAGAGCAAAAAGAAAATAACTGATAACAATAATGATGAGTAAGCTTAAAAGTACAATATAAGGCATAAAAGATTTAATCTTATATTTAAACCAACGTTTTTCCAAATCAGTAATATTAAGCATCTATCAAACCTGTATGTATTGCAGCCATTTCTATCATTTTATTTGGAATTTTATTTCTTGATATTTTATGCATTCTGTTATTTTCTTCATAAGCAAGGTATAAATCAAAAAGAGTATAAAGAAGTTTATTTGTATCTCTGTAGTTACCCTTTGTAAGTTTATGAATGGTATGGACAGTTTTGTCAGTAAAAATATTTGCCGTATCGAAGCAGTTGGCTTTCATCAGTTTTTTTTGAATATATATTTTCAATTCACCTTTTGAAGAGTTTTCAAGTTCAATAGTCTCCCATATTCTTGTCTTAAAGTGCTCTTTTGCTATAAGATCCTCTTCTTGTGTCTTGTGAAGTGTAATCACAAACTTTACGGTTCTTGTATCAGAAAGCAAACGGATTTTTTCCATTAATGCTTCTGAATAGAGCTGCGCCTCATCGAGTAAGACCACTGGTATGGATGACAAGTGTTGGCTATTTACAATTTTCATAAATTGTGTAAAGTTCAGTTCTCCACTATACTTAGTACCAAATATATCCTGTGCAAGAAGCTTATAAAACTCACTTTCATCTAGAATAGGAGTATCATAAAGATATATATCTTGAGAAGGGGAGAGATCATGGTAAAGTTTTTTTAAAAACATACTCTTGCCTGTCCCTGGTTTTCCATAGAGGAGAATCATTTTCAAAGGTTTTTTTATAGAGTCTTTGAGAGACTGATAGATCATAGAGACTCTATCAAGTTGTACATAGTCTTTTGAATCCACAGTATCTATAAAGACATCCTTTGAATTTAGATAAATACTGTTCATTAATATAAAATCCTATTTTGTATTATTTTTTTTATTTTTCTTTGAAGAAGATTTGGACAGAAGGTCGTCTTCAAAACCTTTATATCCAAGTTCTGATAAAGAAATAGAATTGTTTTCTTTATGAATAATATGTGGTTCAATAATGATTACCAACTCCTGAGTCTCTTTTGTCTTTTCAGAATATTTAAATAAAGGGCTTATAAGTGGAATATCACCCAATAATGGTACTTTATTTGTTTTTGTACTATTTTTTGTGTTAATTAAACCACCTAAAATAATTCTATTACCATCTTTCACTGTTACAACAGAGGAGAGTTGACGACGATTTAAATCTGGTGGCATTTCTCTTCCCGTATTGACTGTTTGTGAAATATCTCTTGTCGTCTCAGAGAGAGAAGGATTTATTTTCAGCGTGATAGTATTATCATCAGATATTTCAGGAGTAATTGTCAGAAGAACACCTGCAAATACTGATTGAATCAGGTTGTTTTGTGTGGTAGCTGCAAGTCCACCACCTGAACCTTGTTGGTTTGTAGAAGATTTAATTTGATAAAAATATTCCGTACCAGCAGTTATTAGTGCAGGCTGATTATTTAATGTAAGAACCTTCGGGTTTGAGATGGAAGTAACATCACCTTGAGTCTTGAGAAATTTAATAATTTGGTTAAGCTTACCACCAGCTTTAATACTTACTAGATTACCAACAGCATTAATACCTCCATTAGTCATTTCAGAGATACTGACATCACCATTATCATCTGTCCATTTTGTTACATTTTGATTGCTTAAATGATGTATACTTAAGTCTATATTCTGTAGTGCATACAGTTGTTTCCAATCAATACCTGTAGTTTTTCCTTCACTCATCGTAACAGCAAGAAGTTGTACATCAATGAGCACTTGTAGCTGTACTTTACTTTGTAGTCGATGCAGATAATTTTTAAATCTATCAAGTTGTTGTTTTGTTGCCGTTATTGTAATTAGCCCCGCATTTTTATTAATAATTGGAGCTGTTGCTTTGTATGTGTCTTCTGGGCGATTGAGCACTTTTTGAAATTCAGTGTCAAGTTGTTCCCAAAATCTTACTTCATCAGTACTTTCAATTTTAATTCCTGTGTCTGAAGTTGCATTACTTCCTGCATCAGAATTTGCACCAGAAGATCCACTTCCAGAATTACTTTGGCTTTGTTGTTGGGAACCATAAGCGTTATCTTGAGTGTTTGGTGATGATGAACTTAACGTAACATCGGTACTACCTGTACTTTTTCTTTGGGATAAAATATAATCTATATTGAAAATTTTTGTTGTTAAATAGGAAATTTTCAATAAATTATTTTTTAATGAGTAGGTTAAATTATTTTCACCTAGGATTATATTCAAAACTTCATCAATCGTTAGATTCTTTAAGTTAGTTTTATTGAGATGTTTATTAAGGTATTTCTCTGCCTGTGGATCTGTCACAATAATACTATAACCACACTCATCACTCAGTTGATTTACAAAGTCAATTATTTTAGTATTTTTTGTCGAACTTATACTAAAAAGTTCATAAGAACAGTCAGCAAAACTACTTGTCGATAACATGAGTGTTACTACAGTTGCGCACACTGATTTAGTTAGATATTTCATCGTATATTCCTATTTATTGTGAAGTTTTAAATTTTTACTTTTACTCACAGTTGAGAGAAGTAATTTTTTGTTTTGTTTTTGTAAAAGTACAGCAGTTCGTTGCACTTTTACAATTTTGTAACCATATACACGCTGTCCTTCTTTATACCATCGTTTATTAATCATAACAGATTTATTGAGAATGGCATCTAAGTGTAACTTTCTAGTATAGTGTTTTTTCACATAGTGCACGTGACGTTTTACTCTTTTTGCTTTTACACCCTTTTTATCAGAGAGATTTTTTTCAGGGAGTATTAAAAAAATAAAAGGATCCTTCAGTCGAGCAATCTCTTTGTCTGTTATTCCAACTCGTGAGGGCTGAATTGCTTGCACTTGCTCATCAACCCAAGACAATTCATTTGCGTCTAGTTGGTTAACAAGTAGAAAAAATAGTATGATTGTTAAAGTTTTCATTAATATGTAATCCCCCATACAGATATATTTAAGTCTGATTGTAAAGAATCATTTGCATCAATCTTAAAATCATGAATGTCAACTACTAAATTACTTTGTTCGAGTGCATTTATAAATTTAAGTGTATTATGAAACTCACCGGTTGATACAACATATATATCAAGCATATGTCCAAAATCACTATTTGCTTTTGCATATTGATTTTTTAGATTGAGTAATTGAACATGGTATTTCTGCGCATTAGTCGCAATGGAGTCTAAATACTCTCCCCAGCTTTTTTCGTCATAGATTAAAGAAGATATCGTTTCAATCTTGCTTTTAATATATTCATTTGTGTCTTTTATTTGTGCCACTTCGTCTTTAATTCTTTTTATCTGTGCATCAAGTTGTGTAATTTTTGACGCAGGATTCATTTGTAAAAATCGTTTGTCTGCTGCAATTTTATTTTCTAAATTAGCAACATTTTTACGTGTATTTTCAAAACTTTCAAAAGAACTGTCCCAAAAAAGTAAATAAGAAAATGCAAAAATACCAACAACAACCATAATATAGGTCATATAAAGTTCTTTTTGTGTTTTATTCTTAAGAGCTAAATCAATTTTATGTAAGTAATCTTCATAGTTTATTTTCATAATATTTTCACCTTTAACTCACTAAAGTATTTATTTGCATCTTCATCAAATCGAATCTCTTTGAGATCAAAATTGTATTTTTCTTGATATTTAGATGTTAAGTATTCAACAAGTTGGGTAATTTTTCTATCGCTGTTTGCTACAAGCTGTAAAGATAGTATTTTACTATTCTTTGGTTGTGTATATTCTACAGATCGCACATTTACATGAAAACGATTGAGGTCTTTTGTAAACATTGCAAGCAATTTCGCCTTCATTGGATAATCTACTTTTACTTTATGTATCTTCATTAAAGTATTTTTTTTGTCTATATAATCTTTTTTTTCATCTTCTAGCAACGTAATAGCTTTTTCTTTGTCTGCTATTCTATTTTTAATAGTGGCTTCTCTTGTTATTTTTTGTATATGTACCTCTTTATACTCTTGTTTAAGAAGATCTTCTTGTAACTCTTGTGCGTAAGTTAAAATCCAATATGTAATAGGATAAGCAAAAGCGAGTGCAAAAGATGCAAAAGTTAATATAATTAATTTTCCACTTTCTCGTTTTATGAATTTAGGAGGTCTCTTATAAACAGTAAAATTACAATTGTAACGCTCATCTTTTTGTATATTTGTGTAAAGGTGCATGAGCAGATGGAGTTGGTCGACGTAACTCTCATTAGTCTCAAAACCATAATCAAAATCAAATTCACTTGATTTAATATTCAGTTCAACTTCAAGCATTTCATGAAGTTTGGTAACTGTTGGTACTTGCGCACCAATGTAGACATGTTCAAATTTTTCAATTTCAAATGCTCTTTTTGCGTAAGTTAATATATCATTAATATTTGCAAAGAGTTCCTTATAAAGTCGTATAAAAAATTGCTTATATTCACTATTACTATCTTTTAAACTTTCATTTGAAAAATAGTTTAAAAACTGATCATAGTCAATACGCTCACCATAGAGTTCACAAAATCTTTCATGCATATCTAGTAATGAAAATTTAATCGATTTAGTATAGACAAATTCTTGCTCTTCATAAATTGTAATAAAAGCATCATTTTCTTGAATATAAATAAAACAGTGAACCCCGTTGTTTTCAATAATTTCTTTTGTATAAATTGATTTTATTAGGAGCGGTGCAGGTATTATAACGTCAATATACTTGACTTTTTCGACAGGCTGAAGAAAAGTATTTGTTATATCGAGAGGATCAACTATAAAGACGTGAAAATGTCTGTTCTCCTCATCTAAAACATTAAAAGTTTCAATGTATTGTATCTTATACTCTACTGCCTGATCGAGTGCTAGTTCATCATATGCTTTGCTGTTAATAGCATCATATAAATCTTCATCAGGAATATTCTTACTAATGGCAATTTGTGCATTGATAAAGTCTTTCGTATTGAGATACGAAATGACAAATTGCTCTTTTGAATACTCTGGCGAAGCCGTTTTACTAATAAAACTCGATATACCACTAAAGTATGTTTCCTTATATGGATTAACCGATAGTACACTTGTAAATGATTGTTGTGTTGATGCACCCATTAATCATAATCCTATTTAAAATGAACCATTATCATGGAACAAAATTCGTTATTTTTATAAAACTCAACTCTAAATACTTTCCCACTCGTATCAACCGAATATCTTTTATTTAAGTTTTTGTAAGATATGTCAATATCACTTTCGTTTGTAACACCACGTTTAGCATAACCGATTACATTGACACGGCTAGTATTATTTTCACTTACCTTAAAATCGTCACTTACAAAAATTTCTGAAGTTTTTGTGGCAGAAATTTTTTTTCCATCCACTTCAACTCCGTATTGAAGAGGACAACTCTTAGACAGTTTAAAATATTGTGGCTTTAATTTTACAACTAAATGATTTGCTATATAAACTAAATATTCCCCCTTCACTTTTTTGACAAAACCTAAAGGATTTGAAAAATGAAAGCTGTTCTTGGATGATTTTATCGGAATATAGCTTAAAGATTTTTTTATATTGTTTAAATCTAACAAAATATTGTGATTTATTTCCAAAGTTCCATAGTTTTTTATAATTTTTCGTAGATTTTTTTCATTCAGTTGAAAGTCTCTATGAAACTTAATTCCCATTATATTCATAAAGCCTTCTATTGCGCAGAGTTGATAAAAAACTTTTTGTTCGACAGTGGAGAGATATTTACTTGTCTCAATTGCAAAAGCAGGTTTGTTATGTGTAACAGCAAAGTAGGTTAAAGAGAGTTGCATAGCTTTGTCATGTCTTTTTGTCTTCGTGTTTTTTACGTTAAAGAGATGGTATTTTTGCAACAGGTTTTTATTCACATTTTTTTGTACTTTTTTTGCAATGCACTCTAGGTTTGCATAAGGTTTTTTAGTATTTAGAGAACATTGATCAATGATGCACGCTTGTCCCCATGCTTTTGGATTAAAAATGGCACTTTCGTATTTATGTCTAAAAAAACCATGTCCATCATGTAAATTTAAAATTAGAGAAACTTTTTTTGATAAAATGATTTTTTTTACGGCTTCTACTATCTGCTTATCTTTGTCATTTTTTTTTATTGTAGCAAATTTTCTATTCATATCACCATGTATACCACGCTTGTATGCGACTATACTCTCTTTGTTTAAATTAGGAATGATCCATAAGCTTTTTGATTGTATGGTGTAATGTGTTGCTAAAATGGCTGGTGCAAAGTAACCACCTGGCTCATTTCCATGGATACCCCCAATTACAAGTAGCGTTGTGTTTGCATCAGGATTTCCTTTCTTTATTAAGTTAATACTTCCAAAGAGAGTAGTACTTAACAAGAGGAAGCTGATATAGAAAAAATGCATCTGTTACTGCTCGGTTATAATAGATAATTTATTATTGATAAGCTTTACAATTAAAGTTTTATCTCCATGAAAGGCAAAACTGCTTGATTTGTACTGTTCATTAAATGTAACTTTATAGGTATTGTTAGTATCCGGATAGGGGATGACATTAATATTATTAAATACAATGGACTTTTTTTCATTTTTATTAAAAATACGGGTCTTATATTGTTTAAAATGTTTAAAATTCATACCATCGAATCGTTTAAATTTTGGAGAATAAAAGCTTAGGTATTGGTCTAAATCGTTATATATCCAAGCATATCTCCATGCAAATATATTTGCTAAGAGTGTTGCGAGGTCTTGTTTTGGACGCTTTTCATTTACGCTATTTTCATCAATTACAAGTAGTGTTCTTTTTAAATCGATTACACTATTTAAGCAGGTGAGATTTTTATTATGAATTGCTATACAGCCTTTTGTAAATTTATCTCTCTTTTGATGCAGTGGTAAGCCATGAATCCATATACCTTGACCTGTTTTACCCTTATACTTGTCAAAAAGATTTGGATAGGATGTAACAAATGCCATAGGCCCGTAAAAGGAGTCAATTTTTGAAATTTTCTTCGTGAGACAATAGACTCCAACGGGTGTCCTTAAATCCCCTTGCGTTTGTTTATCACCTTTATTCTTTCCTGTGTAGGCATTATATGCTTCTTTGAGTTTATAAGTACCATTTTGGTCTTTTTGGTAAATGGAAAGTTTTGATGTTGATTTGTCGCATGCCAAAATATTTTTGTACGATTCAAGATAACCAAATGAGGTATCAACGTTGCGAAGATATTCACTCCAATAAGACTTTTGAGTGAGTTGTTGATCAAGTTTTTGTTTTATATTTTTTATACCCTCGTTACGGTACTGGGTAAGAAGTTCTGTATCAACTGCAAATAGGGAAGTGTGAGAAAGGCATAGGAAAAAGAGAAAAAAAAATGCTCTACTGGTTTTACTGTGCATGGTTATATCCTATCTCCTTCAAAAAGTTTTTATCTTTTGTCCAGCCTTTTTTAACGCTAACTTGCAGGTTAAGGTAAGCTTTTTTCCCGCTGAGTCTTTCAATTTTTTCTCTTGCTGACTTTCCAATACGTTTTATTGCTTCTCCTTTTTTACCAATAATAATACCTTTTTGAGACTCTTTTTCTATGATTATTGTTGCATATATACGATCAATTTTATTTTCTTCTTCAATTGAATCAATGATTACATCTGATTCATATGGAACTTCATCACTAATATTTTCAAAAATGGCTTCGCGTATAAAGCCAGCATAGATATCCCGGACAAGCTCACTTGTTAAATCTTCAGGGTCATATAAATAGGGTGACTCAGGTAGGAGCTTTGCAATCGTATCAAGTAAATCTTTATGCCCAACTTTACGTGGAATTGCTACTGGAATAAGCGCTTCAAAATGATCTGCATATTTGTTATATGCAGCAATTTTTTTAAAGAGTTTTTCTTGTGATACTTGGTCTATTTTACTGAGTGCTATAATGTGCTTTACATTTTTTTTGTTCAGCTGCAAAAACTTTTCGTAGTGCTCTGTTGAATCAGTAACAGGTGCAAGATAGACAATGACATCACAATCACCCATCGCTTTTAATGCTTCATCAAGCATAAATTGATTTAAAACTTTCTCTTTTTCATGAAGACCAGGAGTATCCACAAAAATTATTTGGGCATCATTATGCATAACGATTGCGTTTGAACGTTTGCGTGTTGCATTGGCTTTTTGACTTACCATTGCAATTTTTTCACCTAAAAGGGAGTTCATAAGGGTGCTTTTTCCCGCGTTTGGACGTCCTATAAGGGAAACGAAACCAGCTTTTGTCATAATATATACCTTGATAAATCTTCATCTTCTACAGCATCATCAAGTTTTTCATGAACAAGTTGTGCTGTAATACGATACTCTTTGTTTTTATATTCATCCGCATGAAAACTTACATCTTCGAGTATTCTCTCAAGTACTGTATGTAAGCGTCTTGCTCCAATGTCCTCTGCTGTTTCATTCGCACGATGGGAAAGTTTTGCTATTGCACGTACTGCATCATCCTCAAAAATTAACTCCATTCCCTCAACAGCTAAAAGTGCCTGATACTGTTTGAGCAAAGAATTTTGTGTTTGTGTAAGTATTTTATAAAGTGTTTCTTCGGTTAGAGATTCAAGTTCTACTCGCAGAGGAAAACGTCCCTGGAGTTCTGGAATTAAATCACTTGGTTTACTAACATGAAAGGCACCAGCAGCGATGAAAAGAATATGGTCAGTATTTATTGTTCCATATTTTGTAGAGACACTTGAACCTTCTACAATAGGAAGCAAATCTCTTTGGACTCCCTCTTTTGACGGGTCATTTCTGCCTTGTGATTTTTCACTGAGGGCTATTTTGTCAATTTCATCAAGAAAGATTATACCACCTGTTTCAGCGCGACGCAGCGCCTCAGCTGTTACTCTTGTCATATCGAGGAGTTTATTACTCGCTTCTTGGCGTAGTAAGACTTTTGCATCTTTGACTGTAACCTCTTTTTTATTGTCTTCTTTGTTTATGGTAGCAAAAACTTTTGAAAAGCTCTCTTGTACTTTTGCCATTTCGGGAGGAAGATTTGTATCATTAAATTCAACATTGAGTTTTTCTATTTCTAGTTCAATAATCTTATCATCCATCTCTCCTGATGCAACACGCTTCTCTGTCGCTTCTAAAAGTCTGTTGTAGTCATCTTTTTTGCTATCACTAGCAGTTGAAGGAAGTGGAGGTACAAGCTTATCTGTAATTTTATTAATGATGTAGTTTTCAATTTTTTCTTTATTTGCTTCTTCTTGTTCAGCTTTTACGATACTTATGGAATTTACAACTAAATCACGTATCATTGATTCTACATCACGTCCAACAAAACCAACTTCTGTATATTTGGAGGCTTCTACTTTAATGAAAGGTACTTTCATCATTTTTGCTAGGCGACGGGATATTTCCGTTTTTCCAACACCGGTTGAACCTATCATTAAAATATTTTTTGGAGTTATCTCATTTTTGAGTTCATCATCAAGTTGCATTCTTCTGTATCTTGTACGGAGTGCTAATGCTATGGTCTTCTTTGCATCTTTTTGTGCAATGACATAGTCATCTAAGTATGCAACAATCTCTTTTGGTGTTAAATTCATGAGTTATTTCCCTCTAATTTTAGAGTTTTGATGTTGTGGTTTGTATAAATACACAAATCAGCAGCAATATGGAGTGATTCTTTAATGAGCTCTTCCTCGTCAAGAGTTGCATGTTTTTTAAGAGCACGAGCCGCAGAAATAGCAAAATTCCCACCACTGCCAATTGCAGCGATTTCTCCATCTTCAGGTTCAACGACATCACCATTTCCCGTAAGGATAAAAATATGATTATTATTGAGTACAATCATCATAGCTTCAAGACGACGCAGGACTTTGTCTTTTCTCCAAGCTTTAGAAAATTCAACAACAGACTTAAGTAAATCCCCTTTTTTATTTTCTAAAAACTCTTCAAACATATCAAAAAGATTAAAAGCATCGGCAGTACTTCCGGCAAAACCTGCTAAGATTTTACCATGGTGGAGTGTGCGAATCTTTGTTGCATTGCCTTTTAAGACACTGTCACCGAAAGTGACTTGCCCATCACCACCAATGACCGCTTTGTTCTTGCCTTTATAGGCTAAAATAGTAGTTGCATCAAACATATAGTATTATTCTCCTTGAACATCCACATGAAGTGTTGCATGGATTCCATGTCCAAGTTTTAAATCGAGTTCGTGTTCCCCAATTGTTTTAATCGCAGTTTTATCTGTAATGTGTTTTTTATCAATATCTATGTTATGTTGTTCTTTAAGTGCTTTTACAACTTCTTCTTTTGTAATCGCTCCAAAAAGATGGCCATTTTCTCCAACTTTTTTAGTAATGATGATTTCTGCTTTTTCAAGTTTTTGAGCTATATCTTTAAATCTTGTAATCTCATCAGCTAACTCTTTCGCTTTTTTTGCTTCTTGGGCTGCGTGTTCTTCTAAAACTTCTGGTGTAGCGTGTTTAGCAAAACCTTTTCCAATAAGAAAATTTTTGCCATAACCATCTTTTACCTCTTTTACTTCACCAGCTTTTCCAAGACTTTTTACATCTTTTATAAGTAGTACTTTCATAAAAATTATCCTCTTATTTTTTTGACTATCTTTCTATTTCACCTGGATAAGAAACTATTCCATTTGTTAAGTTTCCTATTTTTGTATATCCGTTGTCTGTTAAAATTCTTGCAACATGTGCTGAACGGCTACCAACATGACAGTAAACGATGATATTGTCATCTTTACCTAGTTTTGTCTCCTCCCATGTTGGAAAAACGATGATGTTGGTACAAGTTTATCAGCACCTTTGATGTGTCCCATTTGCCATTCCATATGCTCACGTACATCAACAAGTGTGAAGTTTACCATTCCTAGTTCACGTGCTTCAAGTAAAGAGATAAGTTCGTCACCATCGAGTTCATCTTTATTGACTAGCATTTCACACTCTTCTTTTGTCAAACCACGTGAGTGTGCATGTGCTGCCTCTTCCATACCAAGTTCAATGCGCTTTTTTTCTGCAAACTCCGGAGTACAGAAAATACCACAGTGACAAACACCATCTTGGGGAATCTCTTTTTCTATTGCTGGTTTACATGGACAGATTCTATCCTCTACAGATTTCGGTTTTCCATTCTCTTCAACAACCATGAAACATGGACAAAAACGTTTTTTGTACATCATCTTGTTACGAGCAAGACCCATTTGTACACCTTCATTCACATCCTCTTGAGGGTTATATACCCATCCAAATTGTGCATTTACTTTATCTGTAAATTTTATTGTCTTTTCTAACTCTGCTTGAAATTCTGGAGAATTCATGTCTATTTTAATTATGCTCATATTATTTCCTTTTTTATATTACTTTTTATTTCTTTGTGCTTTACCTTCAATGATAAAGCGTAGTGCATTGAGTTTAATGAAACCCTCTGCATCTTTTTGATTGTAAACTTCATCCTCTTCAAAAGTTGAGTACTCGGGATTAAAGAGAGATACATCGGAACTTCTACCAACTACAGTTACGTTTCCTTTGTAGAGTTTTAGACGTACTTTTCCTTCTACAAATTCTTGTGTATTATCAATGGCAGCTTGAAGCATTTCACGTTCTGGTGACCACCAAAAACCATTGTAAATGAGTTTTGCATAGCGTGGCATCATCTCATCTTTGAGGTGTGCTGCTTCACGGTCAAGTGTAATTGACTCCATCGCACGGTGCGCTTTAAGCATAATAGTTCCACCCGGAGTTTCATAGCATCCACGTGCTTTCATACCCACAAAGCGGTTTTCTACGATGTCAACACGTCCAATTCCATGTTTGTTTCCAAGCTCATTGAGTGTTTTGAGCATTGTTGCAGGTGAGAGTTCCTCTCCATTGAGTGCAATCGGATCACCTTTTTTATAAGTGAGTTCTATATATTCTGGTGTATCAGGGGCACTCTCAGGCGAATTTGTCCATAACCACATAGACTCTTCTGGTTCTGCTGCAGGATCTTCTAATATGCCACCCTCATAAGAGATATGTAAAAGGTTTGCATCCATTGAATAAGGTGATTTTTTTCCTTTTTTCTCAATTTTAATGCCGTGTTTAGCAGCGTATGCTAAAAGTTTTTCACGAGAGTTTAAATCCCACTCACGCCATGGAGCGATAATAGTAAGTGTAGAGTCTTGTCCAAGGTAACCCATCTCAAAACGTACCTGGTCATTTCCTTTTCCTGTAGCACCATGACTTACGCCATCTGCTCCTGTTATTTTTGCAATTTCTGCTTGACGTTTTGCAATAAGAGGACGTGCTATAGAAGTTCCTAAAAGGTATTCTCCTTCATAAATAGCATTTGCATGAAACATTGGGAAAACGAAATCTTTTACAAATTCTTCACGTAAATCATCTATAAAAATATTTTCAGGTTTAATGCCAAGTTCAAGTGCTTTTGCACGAGCAGGTTCAAGCTCTTCTCCTTGACCTAAATCTGCTGTAAAAGTTACAACTTCACACTTGTATTCATCTTGAAGCCATTTTAAAATTACACTAGTATCAAGCCCACCAGAATAGGCTAGTACTACTTTTTTAACACTTTTTTTCATTTACAAAAACCTTCTATTCTAAAATTGCCGCGATTATAACAAAAATTATGTGAGACTTTGCTTATAGCATATAAGAAGGAAAGGATAGGTAGGGTAGCATAAAGGAAGTGCGTTGTATAGTTGCGCACACTCCTGTTAGCCTTTTGAATCAAATAATATACCACTCACTTCTTGCATTTTTGGTAAAAATTCTTGCGCTTTTTCTGCTGGAAATCGGCGTATCATTCTATCTGTTTTTGTATCAATTACAGATACATAAAAAACATCCTGCATATCAACACCAAATTTGATGTCTGTTGTAATAGGAGCAAGGGCATTGTTGAGCTTTTTTACTAAATCTTCCATCTTATCTTTTGAATCAACTTTATGTGATGTTGGATTAACGTCTTGTTTTTGCATCTCTTTTACGAGATCTTTCTTTTGCTGCGTTTGTTCTGTATGTTGAACGCGTTGAGACTGTTCTTGCGCTCTTGCATGATTTTCTGCAGAACCTACTTGTGATTGTTGTTGTCTTGCAACATGTGCAATGCCATCCATGACACACTCCTTTTAATTTAAAAAGTATAACTAATAGCAAGAGTATCGTCTGTTTTTTCTAAAACTTTAATAAAAAGATGAATTTTTTTCTTTATCTTGATATTTTATGATACTCTTGCGTTTATGAAAGCTTACGTGCAATTACTTCAAAAAGAAACAACTTTAAAAAGACTCTCACTTATTCAACTTATATCTTATTTTGGTGCCTGGTTTAGTAATATCGCGATATATACATTACTTATTCAGCTCAATGTCTCAGCATCTGTAGTGGCTTTTGTAGCAATGTTAAATTTTTTATCTGGGGTTATTCAAGCACCTCTTTCTGGGCCAATAATTGACAGAGTAACTCCAAAAAAATTAATGCTCTTTTTAATTGTTATTGAAATTATTGCCACATTGGCATTAGTCTTTGTAAGCCAACTCAGTGATTTGTGGCTTTTGTATATTCTCATCTTTTTTAAAATGGCAGCTGCATCTTTTTACTTTACAACAGAGATGTCACTTTTACCTAAAATTTTACATGGTCAAAAGCTACAGTTGGCCAATGAATTGCACTCAATTATTTGGTCACTCTCTTATACGCTTGGAATGGCAATAAGTGGTTTTTTTGTTTATAGTTTTGGCATTAAGGCTGCGTTTGTTTTTGATGCAATGATGTTTGTTGTAGCGTTAAGCATTTTATATAAGACTCCTATTAAAGTAGAAGTGCTCCATATTGAAGAAAATATACTGCGTATGATGCAAGAGACTTTTGTTTATTTGAAAAAAACACCAAAAGCTTTGCACCTGATGATAGTACACTCTTTTGTTGGACTTACTGCGTTTGATGCACTTGTTGCGCTGATGGTCGATAAGTATTATAGCTCTGTGCTAGCTGCTTCATTGGCTCTTGGACTTTTGCACTCTATGCGTGCCATAGGCTTGGTTATAGGGCCCATTTACATTGGAAAATGGATTAATAACAAACGACTTGTCTTTATTTTTATAGCACAAGGGTTGGCGATTTGGCTCTGGGCATTTGT
>CAYRVR010000001.1:63483-66626 GCA_964427835.1 uncultured Sulfurimonas sp.
ATTATGGGATTTGGGTTTATTATAGGTGCGGTGTATTATAATTATGTCCTCAAAAAAGAAAAAATTAAAGAGATATAATGTTTAGTTTTGCAATACTTGGCGGTATATTTTTAAATATTGGTGCTTATTTGACCTATAAAGGGAAAATATATCAAGCTGTTATAATATACCTTTTTGCAGATATTTGTTGGATTGTTATGGCCTATCAAAGAGATGATATGATTGGTTCAATATTTATCATTATTGGAACTTTTTTTGGTTTGTTGGCATATTTAAAAATGAGAGTTGGTGCAATGAGTAAAAATTTGAATACGGAAAAAAAGAATGACATATAAATCAAAAGATGGTGACATAAGTTTAGAAAATTTGACACGGCTTTATGGGGCAGTGGTGATTGATATGCAGGGTGAAATTGCAGAGATGAGTTTGGAGTGGTTTGATCTCTATGGCGATAAAGTAAAATTTAAAAACTTTGTTTTGGTCTTTGACTATACCCCTCCGGGTGAAAATGTGCGTGATAAAAAGGTGCTGGAATTTCAGACCAAAGAGGAGTTGATTGCAACTATGAGCGAGGTGGCACAATTTTTCCAAAAATAATTTCAGCTGATACAAAAAAAGTCCTCTCTCTTGCGTTTCCAGCAGCACTTAAACATCTTGTAGATATTTTACAGGTTCTTGTAGATATGCTTATGATGGGAACAGTAAGTGTTGCGGCACTTGCTGCTGTTGGTATGAGTATGCAGTTTATGATGATTGTAAATGTTCTTATGACGCTCTATGTTATTGGTGGAAATGCACTTATTTCGCGTTTTATCGGACAAGGAAGAAAAAACAGAGCATCTGCGCTTCTTTTTAGTTTGGTAATTTTAGCGATTATACTTGCCTTTTTTGTATCCATTGGTGGGTATTTTGGTAGTGATGATTTTTACAGATGGATGGGTGCAACACCTGCTGTTGTAGAGCAGGGTGGCATCTATTTTAGGGTTTTATCACTCGGCATTGTTGTTATATTTTTAGATAATTTACTTTACAATGCTCTCTCAGCAGCAGGAGATACAAAGAGTTCGCTCTATATCAAACTCTTCTCGGCATTGCTAAACGCAGCGTTGAATTATGTACTTATATTTGGTCATTTTGGTTTTGAACCAAGAGGCATTGAAGGTGCGGCAATAGCCACTGTGCTTTCATATTTGTTTAATGTCATAATGTACTATTTACTCATTAAAAAAATGAATGGCAAACTTGATTTTATTCCTATTGTGCGTATCAAAGATGTGCAACGGGTATTAAAAGTTGGCTGGAGTGCGGCACTTGATCGAGGTATGTCAAGTATAAGTTTTCTCTTTTTTGTTTCCATCATTACAGCCTATGGAACAGCAGAACTTGCAGGCTATCAGGTAGGACTTCGAGTAGAGGGCATTGCATTTATGCCAGGCTTTGGATTTGCCATAGCAGGCATGGCTCTTGTTGGGCAAAACATTGGTGCAAAGGATTTTCAAAAAGCGTATGATATGGGAATAATTAGTGGGCGAATAGCTTATGTCTTTATGGGAAGTGTCGGACTTGTGATGATACTTTTTCCAGAGTATCTTGTCCACTTTTTTACCAAAGATGCACTCACAATTGCTGTGGCGTCAAAGTATCTCATTTTGGTAGGACTTGCACAAATTCCACTAGCCATTATGTTTGTCTATTCGGCTGCATTGCGTGGGGCAGGGGCGACAAAAACAACACTCAAAGTCAATCTCGTATCACTTTGGCTCTTTCGACTTGTGCCATCGTACATAGCCTATAAAATGGGTGCAGGTGTTGTTGTCATCTTTGTGATTATGAATTTAGAAACACTCATTAAAGGGTGTATATACTGGTACATCTACTCGAAAAAAGAGTGGTTACATACAAAGGTTTAAAATGAAAAAAAATGAAATGAAAACATGTGAAAAATGTGGAGAAAAATATTTTGGAGAGGAGTGTGTCGGGTGCTATAGTAACCAGTATGCACACTACACAAAAGATGCTCCAAAGAAAATCAAAATTTATATAGCCGTTGCACTTTTAGTAGTTGCAGGAATCATCGTTGCCACCCAAACGCAGCATAAGTCAGCTCACGCAGCACCCACTACTATTTCGCATGGTTAGCAACTGTTGAGGGAATGGTGTTACCACTTGCTTGCATGCTGAGTGCTTGGGGATGTTTGCTGTAGTGCTCTCGCACAACTTGGGCAAGTCTCTCTTTTGTAGCAACATCTACAGCGCCATCTTCGCCAATAGCATTAGCAATATTTTTGACCAATTCATCTTGTGGTTTTTGCACTTTTTCTATCCACGATGTTAAGAGCTCTCTGTTGATGAAACTTGGAAGTGAACCCATAATGCCGACATCATTTTGATTGTGAATTAAAAGCCCTGAGGTTGTGCCTCTATCGAGTGTTAAAACCTGAAAAAGGTAGAGGGTGTGGTAAGCAAGCTGTGCATCTTTGTCTTCTTGCGTGAAGTGCTTGCGTGAGGATAGGGCATGATCAATGATCTCTATGTAACTATCAATAATCCCTTCTCCGAACTGCCGTGCAAACGCAGCGTCTGCACTTTTATCTTCTGTTTTAAAATTTTCAAGATAAAAATGCGATACCCCTCGTGTTCGCTTGAGTGCGGGGATGTTGAAGTATTTATCTCCTTGTACTGAGCCTTCTAGATAGTACTCTTTTGCAAGTTTTTGGAGTGCGTTATCAAAAGTTTTTCTATCTTCTTCATTTAAAATCGCTGGATTTAAATCTGCCATAATCCTCCAGTAGTTCTCTCCCTCACGCAACTCTGTTAGACTGATGTGAATGTGGATGGAAGGAACATTGGGATTGTTTGGATGGATGATGGTCGAGATTGCCGTCGCACTTTGAAGTTTTTTCTCCGGCATATCATCATAGTGCACTTGTGAGACATTGACACTTGCCGTATTAAAGAGTGTTTTATCTCTTGCTTCATATCTGTTGCCACCGCCATGAACTCCATCGTCACGCAGCCAAGTCACTTCTTCAAACTTTTTATCTTCACCATATTTTTTACTCAGTGCGTCAAGTTTTTTTACAAATCTTTTTTGTAAGTTTGAAACAATCTCGTACGCCTCTTGTGCCTCTTTTGATTTTGCT
>CAYRVR010000002.1:0-32161 GCA_964427835.1 uncultured Sulfurimonas sp.
TCCACATACAATGGAAAAAGCATTACTATTGGGGATGAAGTAGCAATTTATAGAGGGTATAAAACTTGGCTCGATTTAGCGCATATTCTCAAGTGCAAAATGCTTACACCAAAAGTTTTAGATGAACATTTTATTCTTATGCGGTATGAAAAGCTCCAAGAGGATAGCTTTCATGCAAATGATGCTGATGCTCAAGAAAAATATGGTGCGGATTCAATATTTTCAAAGATACACAAAAATGAAGAGGCCTCTTTTTTACACTACTACACACAAGCACTTCATAATGTCTCTCTTGCTAAACGCAGCCGCATACTCAATTTAGGTCTCAACAGTGGTGATGAGTTTGACATCATCAAAAAGAGTCTTGAAAATTTTGAAGCGTATGAACTTGTTGGCATTGATTACTGTGCTTCAGCTATAAAAAAAGCAAAGGAGAAGTTTTGTGATGATGCAAACATACATCTCTTTGAACATGACATTAACGAGCTTGAAAGCCTTGAGCTTGGCAAATTTGACCTTATCATTAGCATAGGAACACTCCAAAGTTCCAACCTCAACTACAAACAACTTTTGCAATCCATCGTCCAAAACCAGCTCTCACGCAAGGGTGCACTTATTTTAGCATGGCCAAACTGCAGATGGATAGATGGCGAAATGATTTATGGGGCAATGATGAAAAACTACAACTTCTCAGAGATGTCCAATCTCTACAGCGATGTCATTTTTGCTAAAAAATACCTCCAACAAAAGAAGTTTCGTGTTACCATTACTGGCAAAGACTATATCTTCGTTACAGCTACTTCCATTGTCAAAGACTACGAGGCAAACCCTGAGTAAAAGTGATCTTTTTTAACCACAATTTGCTTCTGTTTCTCTTTGCGTTTGGTATCTTTTTCTACAAATATTTTTTTACGCGTTTTTGGATCCATCTCCGTGTAGTACATCACAGCAGAGTATGTTCCCGGTGTTGGAATAAAGACTTGCGCCTGTTCTGGATTCATATGTAACTCTTCGGTGGTAAAACGCTTAAGCTCTTTCATATCACTCTCTTTACAACCCGGATGTGCAGCGATGAGGTAGTAGGTTAAAAATTGGTTTTTCCCCTCCTCTTTATTCATCTTGTCATAAAGCTTTTTAAAAGAGACAAGTTCCTCTTTTCCTGGTTTGCCCATCAATTCAAGTACATGTTGCTGTGTATGTTCAGGAGCTACTTTCATCTGTCCCGATATATGGTGTTTTACCATCTCTTTTAAGTAGGAATAGCCGTGTTTTTTATCTGCGTTTATCAAATCATAACGGACACCACTTGCTACAAATGCCTTACGTACCCCTTCCACTTCTCTTACCTGCCGTAACAAATTGATATTTCTTGAGTGGTCCACCTTCATCGTTTTACACAAATGATTTGCATCTACACAGCGTTGATGATCACAGGTACCAAGCTTGAGCTTTTTTCCGCACTCATAGCCGTACATATTTGCCGTTGGCCCGCCAACATCACTTATGATGCCCTTATAGTCTTTGTATTTATTAAAATCTTTTGCCTCATCCAAAATGTTGTTTTCTGAGCGAGTGCGGATAGTTCTTCCCTGATGCACCCCAATAGCACAGAAATTACATTCGCCCCAACAACCATGATGGGTCATGATGGAGAACTTAATTGTCTCAAGACACTTCACTTTGCCCTCTTTTGCATAGTAAGGATGGAGTTCTCTCGTAAAAGGAAGGTTGGAGTTTGCATCCATCTCATCTTCATTCAAATAATCACACGGAGGATTTTGAATGAGATAACGGCTATCTACTTTTTGACAGAGTCCTTTTGCTGAAATTGGGTCATTGTTATCATAAAAATCATCAAAAAGGTCAATATACTTTTCTTTATTATCCAAACACTCTTGGTGGCTAGGAAGCTGAATATACTCATATACAGGCTCTTTTGAGATATAACAAATTCCCCTAATATCTCTATAATCTCTTTTTTCATCTATGGCACGAGTAAGCTGTTCAAGCGCTATCTCTCCCATACCATAAATCATCACATCAGCCTTGGAGTCAAATAAAATGGGCTTTTTAAGCTTGTTTTGCCAATAATCATAATGTGTTACACGACGCAGTGACGCTTCAATACCACCAAGCACAATAGGCACAGTATTTTTAAAATACCGACGGATCAGATTCGTATAGACAAGTACAGCTCGATCGGGGCGTTTTACATTTACACCACCAGGGGTATAATCATCTGAGTTACGAAACTTTTTTGTAGCGGTATAGTTACTTACCATACTATCAACGCTACCACCACTCACACCCCAGTAGAGTCGAGGTTCCCCTAAACGCATAATATCATCAGGACTTTTAATGTCAGGTTGTCCTATCATCCCTACTCTATACCCCATTCGCTCAAGCATACGTCCAACCATACTTACCCCAATAAAAGGCGAATCAATATAAGCATCTCCACTTACTAAAATAACATCACAATAGTCCCACCCTCTTGCATCCATTTCAGCACGCGTTGTCGGAAGAAAATCTTTTTCAGTAAATGTAACAGTGTTGCGTTTAGGTTGTCTATTTTTATTTCTTCTACTCATTTTTCATACCCTTTTCATTTTGGAGCTTCTCTTGAAATTTGGCAATATTCTCCTCTTTTGCTACAATCACTAAAATATCCCCACCATCAAGCTTATGGTTTATTCTATGGTCAGTAAAAATAAGCTCATACCCAAGTTCTTTATCTATAATTGCAATTAAAATAATCCCCATCTCTCGAAAATTGATTTCACTCACATATTTGCCTTCTAAAAATGTATTTGCCGGTATTTCAAGTTCTAACATTTTTAGATCGTTTTGTTTATAGACTATTTCATCTAAAGCACGTGAAACAGCAGGCTTCGTCAAATTATGTACAATCCTGCGTGAGGTTGCTTCATACAAATCTATTACACTACTCGCTCCTGCATACTTTAACTTTCTCGTTGTCTCATTTGAGTTACTAATAGCAATGATATTTGCATTGACAAAGAGTGACTTGAGTGTAAGAACAAGAAAGAGATTATTTGCTGTTCTATCCATCGCGCAGTAAAATATGGTATTTTTTGCATCAATATTAAGCGATAAAATATCGTCATTCTTTTTCAAATTAATATTGGTAATTTCAACATCATCACCATCTTCTAAGGAAATAGCTCTATCTGTCGAACTTATCACCCTCACCTTATGCCCTCTAAGTGCAAGATGTTTATATATTTGCCTACCAAAACTTCCATATCCAAAAAGAAGTATATTTTTACCCTCTTGCATTACATTTTTCCTTTGAGATTTGCTATGGCTGTTGAGTAACCAATGCAGACAAGATTATCACCCGCTTCAAATACAAAATCATCACTTGGATTAAAAACAAACTCTCCAAGCGTTGCCGTATCACTCTTTTTAAATACACCTAGCAGTATTAAACGCAGCCTCTCAAAGTTAATCTCTTTAATGCTTTTTTTATCTAAAAAGCTCCCCTCTGTAATGGTTATTTCATTAATATGTGTTTTTTCTTTTTCTTCTATAATCGTAAGCAGCACATCAAAAGCAACAGGTTCACCTGCATAGACTGCACCCATCATTCCTGCAATCTCTTGTGGCATCACTATCTGATTTACATTGGCACACTCCATCTTTTGCGCTATTTCACTATCGCTACAACGTGCTGTTACATAAATATTTTCATTTAAACTCTTCACATTAACTGCAATAAAAGCGTTTTGAATATCATCTGATGTTAAACATAGAACATGCGATATTCGCTCATTTATGCCTAACTTTTTAAAGACATCTCCTTGCGTAGCATCTGCACATATCGCATGGTAGCCTTTTTTATATGCCAACTCTGCCATCTCTTCACTGTTATCTATTATGACAAACTCTACGCCCTCTTTTTTGAGTCCCTCAACCACAAGTCGTCCTAAAAGTCCATAGCCACACACGACAGTAAGGCGTTTTTTCTTTGCAACATCTTGAACTACCCTATCTTCACGCAAAGCACCAAGCCTTTCATTAAAAGAAGAAACAATGATGGAAGTTACAAATGAGATGAGTCCAATCCCCGTAATAATAATGAGCATTGTCATAATCCTGCCCTCAGGTGTCACAGGAGCAATATCCCCATACCCAACAGTAGAAATCGTAATCAAAGCCCAATAAAAAGCATCAAAAATATTATGGATATTTGGGTTTTTATTATCTCCTTCAAACACATAGAGCATAATTCCTGCAATAAATATAAAAAATGCAGAGAGGGTTAAAAGTGTCATTAACTCAAATTTTTTATTTTTCAAGACATATAAAAAGCCTGTCAAACTTTTAGTATATCGTAGCATTTTAAAAGCACGAAAAAGCACAAGAACGCGTAAAATTCGCAATCCTCTGTAGCTTGGAAGAATTGCCAAAAGATCAATAATGGCTGCAAAAGAGGAGATATAACGCCATTTGTCTTTTACTATAGTTGCAAAGAGCTTCCTTAAACGCAGCTCTGTATCAAAGTATTCACTCTCTTCATTAAATTCAATAATAATTTTATGCACATCACTATAAACCCACATCCGCAAAATATACTCAACAACAAAAACAGTTGTAACAAAATAGAGATCAATATCATCTACCCATTTTGGAATATGCTGTTTTACATCCATAACAAGGAGTGTTACACTGCTTAAAATGACAAATATCATAAAAAAATCAAAATACTTTTTATACGGGTACTCATCATTTTCAAGTAAATTATAGAAAAACGTTTTTATTTTTTTATATTTCTGTGAACTCTCAATGAAGTAAGCAAATGAGAGCAGCATTGCGTTTACTTTAGCCATCTTATTTCCAAATGTTTGATATGCTCAAATTATGCATCTCATCTTTACCAAGTACATAATTGAGCTCATAAATATTATTGACTATATACTGAAAATCTTCATATAAATCTTCATCAGCAACAATAAGCAATTCATCATCAAGTTGCAGATCCATTTGAGAATCAGGCATAAGAAAAATCTCATCCCCACGTTTTAAGAGTAAAAACACCATTGGCAACAACTCGTCTCTATTCCCACGAGAACGTCGTAAATTTGCCAAGGTAACACTCTCTCCATTTTCTAGCTCTAAGCTTAATGCATAGGCATTTTCACTATTAAGCTGCGTTTCAAAATATTTTGGATTCATTCCTGTGACATTGTTAAGAACATTGACTATAATCTCTGCCCACTCTTCTGTCTGTTTACGTGCTTCGCGAATAAACTTATCAACCAATGGACGGGCAATAAAATTATATGTTGCATCTGCAAGTATCTGTTCAACGACATATATTTTATTTACTTTTGCAGCCTTAAAGATGTTTAAATCATCAAGAGAGTTTTCCCTTGCCATAGTAAAAATATCAGGATTAAGCTGTTTTGCACTATTGAGTATTGTCAAGTTTAAAATATCGTCTTGTGTAGCAGCAATAATACAGGCACTCTCTTTTACACCAAGGTCAATGAGCTTTTGCATATCTTCGGCATCACCAAAAATAGTTGATTCTTTTTGCTTAATATATTTTTTTGAGTTAAAATCTTTTAAAATATACTCAACATTCGCTCGCTCTAAACCTTTTGCAATAGCTTGTCCCATACGCCCACTACCATAAATAATATACTTACCACTTGGAAATCTATCTCTACCTTTGAGCTTTAAAATATGCCCATACATCCACATCTCTAAAAGCCAAATATGAGGAGAGGTAATACCAAAGTAAATACGTTTAGAGATAATATCAAAAGGATTTTGCACATGTTCAAGACCCATATTTTTAAAGTGAGCCACCTGTTCTGGAGAAGTTGCTTTGATGATAATGTCTATTTTTTTATTCAGTAACATACATACAGTTGCAATGTTTGCATTCACCATATCATTTTCAAATAAAGAGATAACACCCTTACAGTTTTTTTGATGGATTCCTGACATTTTCAACATCTGCTGATTCGTTCCATCCCCAACAGATGCAGGAACATGTGGATAGAAATTTTCTAGAACCAACTCTTCGATTTTTTGAGGACTTTTGTCTAAAACGACTACACGGTAATCCACACCGTTTATTTTATTAATAATTGTCTTTGTAATAGCGTTATAGCCTAAAATAATGTAAAACGGTTCATGTAGATTTTGTACTTGATTACGAAAAATATTAAGATTTAATGCACGACGCAATCCCTCATCTTGAATTAGTGCCACAATAGCACCAATCCCATAAAACCATCCGATAACAGTAAAGTATATAGTAAAACTTACCCACATCCTTTGCGGATAGCTAAAAGCATAAGGTGCTTCTCCAAAACCAATGGTACTTGCCATATAGGTTACAAAGTAAAAAGCATCAAAAAATGTCATATGGTAGGGATGCCCTTGGTCATCCACACCAGGAATCAAGACTAATCCTAAAATAGAAATAGCAAAAGTAATAATAATGACAAGAAAAGGTGTTCTTAAACGTTTAAGAACTATCCATATAATCTGTTCGTTCATACTATACGTCTATCTTTTAGATTTGATTGTATCACCAACAAACAAAATTACAGAGACTGCGTTTGCTAAAAGTGCCCCACCGGAGAGAGAAACGATGGCTGTAGTTGCTTCCGTGCCTATATTTCCTGCAACATACTCTGCAAATGCCCATACGGTTGCAGAAGCAATGAGCTGAATATCTGCAACAATGCTTGTAGCTAGTAAAACAGCTCCTAGTTGTGTACGATCACCTAGTTTTAAAACAGTTGCTATAAGATTGACAATAATCGCAGCAAAAAGCTCATACGAACTATGTTCAATCAGTTGTGTAGGATCTCCATAAAAAAAACCAAAGTTAAGCGTCATCGCCAAGGTAAAGAAAAGCCCGGAGATAATTTTATGCATATTCACGGTAATACTCCAATGTTATATTTGCAAACAATTTTATCTCTTTTTGTGTCTATTTTGTCTTAAATAGCTTTGTATAATCAACTATTTAGCTTTATCATTATAGAATTTACCTAAATTAATAAAAAGTAGAATTATGCAATATCCTTATGAAAATTTAGAAAATTTTACACTTCCTCGTCTTTTAGATCGTTCGGTAGAGCTCTATGGGGAAAAAAAAGTGTTTTCAAAACTCAATCAAGAGCCGATGACATATAATGAACTGGCTTTTAATGTTCATAAAATGATACAACTACTCAAAGCCAATGGAATACGCAAAGGTGACAAAGTTGCACTTTTAAGTGAGAATATGCCAAACTGGGCTATTGCATACTTTAGTGTAACTTACTTTGGTGGTGTAATTGTTCCGATTCTACCTGATTTTCATCCTGCTGATGTCCAGCACATCATACGCCACTCTGAAGCAAAAGCTGTTTTTGTTTCTAAAAAGCATCTACAGACCATTGAGGAATTGGAAGATTCAAATATGAAATTTGGTATTTTACTTGATGATTTGACACTCATAGATGAGCTTGCAAACCATACATACATTTCTAAATTTAGACAAAAAATATCTTCAAAAGAGCTCCCTCAACCAAAAGAGGATGACATGGCTGCTCTTTTATACACCTCTGGAACAACAGGTCACTCCAAAGGTGTAATGCTCTCACACAAAAACCTTGTTACAAACGCAATGAGTGCTTATAAAAATGTACATATTGTTCCTGAAGACACTTTTTTATCTATTTTACCTTTGGCACATACACTCGAATGTACTGTTGGTATGATTGTTCCTGTTTTACATGGTGCGGATGTTGTTTACATCGATAAAATGCCTACGCCAAATGTTTTGCTCAAGGCTTTTTCGAGCGTCAAACCAACAATGATGTTGAGTGTTCCGCTTATTATTGAAAAAATTTATAAAAATAAAATTATGCCAAAATTCACTGGTTCTTTACTTATGCGAACACTTTATAAAATTCCTTTTTTCCGTAAGCAACTCCATAAAATAGCAGGAAAAAAACTCATTGAAACATTTGGAGGACGCCTTAAATTTTTTGGAATTGGAGGAGCCGCACTTCCTGCCTATGTTGAAATTTTTCTAAAAGAGGCAAATTTTCCATATATAGTTGGATATGGGCTTACTGAAACTTCCCCACTCATTGCAGGGGGGCGCATTGGAATGCCTATAAAAATAGGTTCTACCGGACTTCCTATGGTTGGTGTAGATGTAAAAATAGACAATCCTAATGAACAAACCGGTGAAGGCGAAATCATCGTAAAATCTCCAAGTGTAATGCTTGGCTACTACAAAGATAAAGAGCAAACGCAAGAGGTCATAAAAGATGGATGGTTTTACACCGGAGATTTAGGCTACCTTGACAAAGACAATTACCTCTTCATCAGCGGACGTAGTAAAAATGTCATTATAGGCTCAGGTGGAGAAAATATATACCCAGAGCAAATAGAAGGAATCATCAATGAAAATGAAGCTGTTTTGGATTCGCTCGTTATAGAAAAAGACTCCAAACTCATAGCACGCATACATCTTGATTATGAAATGATCGACACGATGTTTAATGCACACAATATGCCAGAAGCAGAAGTACGGGAAAAAATAGCACAATATTTGGAAAATATGCGCATAGAAACAAATGAGAAATTAGCTTCATTTGCAAAAATTCAAAAATTTGTTGAACAAATAGAACCTTTTGTAAAAACACCAACGAAAAAGATTAAACGCTATCTTTATCAAGAGTAGCGTTTAATCAAATCGTTCAAAAACCTCTGAAAAGTCAATACTCGCTTTACAAGAGCTCTCTTCAAAGGTGTAAGTTTCTTTAAAAAAATCACCCTCTTTTGTGTAGTTTTTTCCATCAAGTTTAAAAATTTTTACTTTCAAGTCATCGGGATAGACAATGCAGTAGTACTTTACTTTCTCTTTTTCGTAAAGATCAAATTTATAATTTTCATCATTTTTTGCAGTTGATTTGGAAATTATTTCAAAAATAACTTCAGGGGCTTTTGTGAGGTAGGCAGTTCCTGTTTCATTGCAAGTGAGTACAACATCTGGGCGTACGATGGTATCATCAGCAACTTTATAGTCAGCTTCACCAAAGACAGCACATCTTTTGCATTTGTCTTTAATACTTTGACGCAATTCACCCGCGATAGCATAAGCAATCATCTGATGATTTATCATAGGAGCAGGAGACATGGCGATTGGAAACCCCTCATAAAGTTCCCAATTTCCTTCCCACTCTTTGTAATCATCATACGTATAATGTTTTTGATAATCCAATGCACCCATGAAACAGCCCTTTGTTTTAATTCATACTATTATAGCACAAATTAAAACTGTGGTTGTACGAAAGGAATTACTTGTTTTTTACGGCTGAGTACTTTATCTAACCATGCTCTGTGGTTTTCTAGTTTTGTGTTAAACGCAGCCTCTATTTTTGATTCATCATCTGAGACAACAAGGAGTTTAGAGCCTTCTTTCATGATATCAGTAAGTAAAATAAGTACACTGTGGAGACCATTTTCTTCTTTCATTTTTTTCATATCTTCAAGAAGTTCCTCTTCACGAGGCTCTAAAACAGAAATATCTACCATTTCAAGTTGCCCAACACCCACTTTTGAACCGTTCATATTAAATTCTTTATAATCACGAGTATTGAGTTCGCGTGCTGTTGCACCATCAACAGCTGATTTTACAATGAACATCTCCATTGCAAGTTTTTTATAATCCTCTACACCAGCAATTGCAGCAAGTTCTTTTACTGCTTTTGTATCCACTTTTGTACATGTAGGTGATTTGAAAATTACAGTATCACTCAAAATTGCCATCATCATCATTCCAGCAATATCTTTTGGAATTTCCACACCATAACATCTATACATTTCATAAATTACTGTGTTTGAACATCCTATAGGTCTTACCCACATCTCTAATGGTGCATTTGTTGTTAAATCTCCCAATTTATGATGATCAACAATTCCAAGTATCGTTGCTTCTCTAATATCATCTTGAAAAAGAAGACTGTCACTATCATCTACCAAAAATACTTTTTCTCCCGCAACAGACGTTTTTAACTCTGGAACTTTATCTGCATATCCAAATTTTTCTAAAATGAACTCTGTTTCAGCAGAAATATCACCTTGACGAGCAGGAATATACTCTTCATCTTCTACCTGATTTTTTAAATAAGCTAAGGAGATAGCTCCTATAATAGAATCACTATCTGGGTTTCTGTGTCCAAAAACATATACTGACATTACAAGCCTTTAATTTTTTTTCGAATTATACTATAGTTTTGCAAATTAGAGTCGCTCAACTTGTGCGACTCTATTACCATCTTTAATAATTTTAATTCGATCACCCTTTCTATACTCCCGTCCTTTAACAACAACGACAACATTTCTTCCATCATCAAGCTGTACCGTTAATTCTTGAGCATTTGCTTTTTCTACTTCTTTACCTGCATAGTGCCCGATTATTCCTCCACCAAGAGTTGCAAGCACAGAACCTCTTCCTCGCCCAATGGTTGAACCAATAACAGCACCAATGAGTGAACCAAAAAATCCACCTGATCCATCATCACTTATAACAACTGCACGCTCATCAATGACAGTTCCAATATCATAGTGCTTAATAACATTATAATTTGCCCCGTTATATTCAGGAACATCCCTATCTGCACATCCAACCAATAATAGTGTTACAACAACACTTAATGCAATAATACTTTTCATCTTCACTCCTTATTTCTCTAATGAAGTGCTAACTCTTTTTTCAGATATTCTCCTGTATAAGAGCCAGTTTTTTCATAATTTTTTGCAAGATCTTCAGGGGATCCCTCGGCAATAATCAAACCACCACCAGAACCACCTTCAGGTCCCATATCTATAATGTAATCTGCGTTTTTAATCATATCAAGATTATGTTCAATAATCAATACACTGTTTCCAAGTTCAACAAATTTATGTAAAACATTTGTCAGTCTATCAACATCTGCAAAATGCAGACCTGTTGTAGGTTCATCCAAAATATAGAGTGTTTTTCCTGTATCTTTTCGAGAAAGTTCTTTGGAGAGTTTTATACGCTGCGCTTCTCCACCTGAAAGTGTTGTCGCGTTTTGTCCAAGCGTAATGTAACCAAGACCAACATCTACAAGTGTTTTCATTTTTTGGTGTATTTTAGGAATTGGTTTAAAGAATTCAAATGCTTCTTCAACACTCATAGAGAGTACATCAGAAATCGTTTTCCCCTTATAAAAAACTTCAAGTGTCTGTTGGTTGTAGCGTGTACCATTACAAGCATCACACTTCACCATAATATCTGGCAAAAAGTGCATTTCTATTTTATTTTGTCCTTCTCCTTGACACTTTTCACAGCGTCCTCCTTTAACATTAAAACTAAATCTCGAAGCAGTATAACCACGGATTTGAGACTCTTTTGTCTGTGCAAAAAGATTTCTTATTTCATCCATTACCCCTGTATATGTAGCAGGATTACTTCGCGGTGTACGACCAATTGGACTTTGATCAAGATAAATAACCTTATCAACCTGTTCAAGACCGGTTATTTCTACGCCCGCGACTTTATTTACTTTGCGCGCATGATTAAGAAGTTCTCTTGCAGTTGGAAGGAGTGTTTGTAACATTAAAGAGCTTTTTCCACTTCCACTCACACCTGTAATACATACAAAGTTATTCAGAGGAATTTTTGCATGAAGATTTTTAATATTATTTAATGTAACATTTTTAATCTCAATCCAATTCTCTTGAGGACGTCTGTAAAAATACTCTATTTTTTTACGCCCATACAGGTAATCAGCAGTTAATGTTTTCGCTTTTTTAAGCTTATCGAGCGTCCCACTAAAAACAACTTCTCCACCAAATTTACCTGCTCCACTCCCTATATCTACAATAAAGTCAGCATTTTCTATGGTCTCTTTATCATGTTCAACTACGATAACACTGTTTCCTTTTTGCTGTAAACTTCGCAACGTTCGGATAAGTTTGAGTGTGTCTCTTTCGTGCAGACCAATACTTGGCTCATCCAAAACGTACATAACACCGGTAAGTCCACTTCCTATTTGTGAAGCAATGCGAATACGTTGTGCTTCGCCTCCGCTAATGGTTCTTGCATCACGTCCAAGCGTAATATATCCAAGTCCTACATCATAAAGAAAGTAGAGACGTTCACGTATTTCATTTAAAATTGGAGCTGATATTTGCTGGTCTTGTGCATCAAAGTAGCTAAAATTTTCTTCATTCGCAAAAAATTCGTAACTCTTTGCTATAGGCATATCTAAAATTTCTGCGATTCCTTTTCCCGCAACTTGTACGGCTAAAGACTCACGTTTGAGTCGATGAGAATTACATACATCACATACCTTTTCACTCATATAATCAGCAAGTTCTTTTTCATCTTTTATCATGTCATAGGCAATACGGATAATTCCCGGAAAAATCCTTTTAACTGTATGTTTTTTCCATAAAAATTCTACTTCATCAATATTTCCATGTAAAATCGCTTTTTGCTGGTGCAGAGGAAGTTCCGAATAAGGGATAGTCATATCAATATCATTATGCTGACAAAATCCCTTTAAAAAGGTAAAGTAGTAGCCTTTATTGAAACCATAAACAATTTTTACTGCCCCTTTTTCAATACTAAGATCACTATCAATAATTTTATCTATATCAAGTGCATAGCGAATCCCCAAACCATCACACTCACTACAAGCACCTTTTGGAGAGTTAAAAGAGAAGCTTAAGGGTTCAAGTGGATCAAAACTGATTTTACAATCAAAACAAGCATTATGTTCCGAATAATGAATATGTGCATCACATCCGATCTCTTCATGATTTAAGATATCAATTTCAAGTTCGCCATAACTCTCTTTGAGCGCTTTTTCAACATCTGCTGCTATTCGCTCTTTATTTTCAGGTTTTACAACAACTCTATCAACAACAACCTTAATTGTATGTTTTTTTGTCTTACTCAGTTCGATCTCTTCATCAAGTCTTACCATCACACCATCAATCATGGCACGGACATAGCCCTTATGTACTAAAGACTCCATCAAATCAGCATAGGCCCCTTTATTTTCACGTACAAGTGGTGCCATTAAAACAAGCTTTGCACCCTCTGGAAGTTTTGCCACTTCTTTAATAATATCACTCGCGGACATTTGAGAAATAACCTTGCCACACTGGTGACAATGTTGTACGCCAACACGCGCATAAAGGAGTCGCAGGTAGTCATAAATCTCTGTAATTGTACCGACAGTAGAACGAGGATTTTTTGAAGTTGTTTTTTGATCAATGGCAATAGCAGGTGTAAGCCCTTCTATTTTATCAACATCAGGTTTTCCAACACGATCAAGAAACTGCCGTGCATACGAAGAGAGGCTTTCCATGTAACGGCGTTGTCCCTCTGCATAAAGTGTATCAAACGCAAGTGTCGATTTACCACTTCCACTCAATCCTGTCATCACAACAAGCTCATTTTTTGGAATTTCTAAATCAACATTTTTTAAATTATTCTCTCGTGCACCTGTAATTTTTATAAGATCTTTTTTTTTCATTTACGCCCCAAAAATTTTATACGTTAAATATAATACTATTATTAGATAAAAAACTGTTAATAATCTCTTTTGTAATTTTACATCTAATTTATGTTTTAAGTGAATACCTATGTAAACACCAAAAAGAGATGCTAACCCTATGATCACACCACTGGTGTAATCAACATGTCCATGTAAAGCATGTGAAATTAATCCAGAAACAGATGAAAAAACGACAAAAAAGAGTCCTGCCGATGTTGCATTTTTCAAAGGAACATGTAAAAATCCTACTAAAATAGGTACAAGAATTAGACTTCCTCCCACTCCAATAGTCATACTAATAGAACCTATAACAAAACCAAGAAGAAAAAGAATAAATTTACTTACCTCTTTTTTATCTCTATGCTCATGTGTTGTCATAAATAAACGCAGCAGTGCAAAAATTGCAAACAGTAAAAAAATGATTTGCAATGTCGTGTCACTAAAGTAAGAAGTAATACTTCCACTTAAAAGTGCACCTGTAAAACCACCACTTCCTATAGTAAAAACCATAACAACATCAAGTGTTCCTTTCTTGTTGTTTAAGTAACTACCATACATAGAGCTGAAAACCATTTGTACCACTGAAATACCAATAGCAATTTTTGTTTCATATCCTAACATAAGAAGCATTGGCACTAAAATCGTACCACCACCAATACCAAAGAGTCCCGATAAAAGTCCTACACTCAGACCAAGAGAAATTAATTCAAACATTTCCATCCAAAAAACTTTTTTGCAATTGTAGCTTAATATCTATAAGAGTTTAATTTTACTTTGTGTTTGCTTCAAGTATAATCACTACACTATAGTAAATAAGGGTTAACAATGATAGACAATATAAAAGTTGCTGCAAAAAACTTTTGTACCCATCAGTTAGGTATGGAGTGCCACAATACAAAAGAAATTCCACAAATGAGAACATTTATTGCTTATATAGATATAAAAACACAAAGTAATGAAAAGTTTCGAGTATTTTTAGCAGCAAATGAGCAGTTTATGCAAAATGTTGCAACACTTTTTCTTGAAGAAGAAAAAAGTGATGAAGAGACACTCAAAGATATGGTTCTAGAAACAGCAAATCTTATTATAGGAAGTGCAAAGGTGCTTGCCCAAGACTCAGACAACCCGTATAGCATTGGTACTCCCTATTTTCAGAGTATCACTGCGTTTAATGTAGAATATGATGAAGTAGCTGTTTTATCCTATGAACAAAGTAAGCTTATTATCGCTATTAAGGATTTAAATGCCGCATAAAAAAGAATTTGACCCCCAAGAGGATCTTCAATGGATGGATTACTCCGGTATCTTAGATATGGAAGTCGAATTTGTTGCAGATCTTGGTGAAACAGAGCTTGCAGTAAAAGAAATATTGAAACTTGAAAAAGGTTCTATTATTGATCTTAAAAAACCTGCTGGTGAGAGTGTTGAATCTTACGTAAATGGACGGATTTTAGGAAAAGGTGAGGTTATGGTTTATGAAAAGAACCTTGCTATTCGTATAAATGAAGTACTCAATTCTAGTGCTGTACTATACTACCTTTCAAAAGAGAGATTATGATAAAAATTCTACTACTGTTACTCCTTCCTTTTTTGTTATATGCTTCAAAAATCCTCAACTATAATGTTTACGACAGAACAGATAGAGTTGATATAATGCTTACATTCGATACACCCTTTCATGGCATTATCAAACAGAACACAACACATTCTAAAATAATTTTAACGCTTGAAAATGTAAATATAGAAGCCCCTAAATTCAAACAGATACAATCAAAATACTTACAAACACTTTCAATAGTACCACTCAAAAATGCAACACAAATCATTGCAACAATTCCAAATCAATCTGTAAAATTAATAGCATCCAAGACAACTGATGGCTATGGTCTACGACTTCGTTTTACAACAAAAGCGATCCAAAAAAGTGAGCACAGCATCGAAAAACAAGATGATTCACTTGCATCAACGCTCCCTACAAAAAAAGATGATGATATGCAAAAGAGCTACTATATAGTAATTGGCATACTTCTTCTTGGAATCTTTATTTTACTCTATATTAAAAAGAAGATTGAACCAAAACAAAAAAAACAAAGCACTGCATCAAAGAAAAAAGAGACATGGCTATTTAAATCAACCAATGCACCTGCACAGCAACAACCACAAGCAACTTCAGAGGAGAATGTGAGTATTCGGTTTCAAAAAGCTATTGATGAGCATACAAGTGTTGTAATGCTAGACTTTGGTACACAAAGCTACCTTGTTTTAATGGGAAACAATAACATTTTACTTGATAAATTTACAGATAACAAACCTACATCACAACAAGAATTTGAATCTATTTTACAAAGTAGAAGTGAGGAACTTGAATCTTTTCTTGCAACACCTGCACATGAAAAAGAAGTAAATGGCATACAACAGTCTCAAGAACCACTACAAGCATATAAAGAACGAGCAGCAACACTACTCTATAGTGAACAGGAGTAAAAAATCCTGCAAAAAAGATTATTTTTTACTTCTAAGATAATTATCTTTAAGTAATTTTTTAATCGTTTTTATCTGCATTGTGGTGAGTTCATATTTTTCATCCATAAGTTTATTGATATGAAATACCTCTGTTACCGTAATTCCATACGGGTCTTTTTTCTCCTTTACAATTGTATTCGTATCATTAAGAGAGTAAAGATAGAGCCTTTTTCTATTTGTTTGAATATAATATGTCACAACAATTTCATCAGAATGTTTTTTTTCTAAAGCAATGACAATTCTTTGCTCAGGATCATATTCATCATCTTTTATATTTAACTGCTTTTTCATATATTTCACAGCTATATAGCCAACATAAAATTTGTTATAAAGATCATGATAGCGTTGGATATTTGGAGTCATTAAAAATTTCATATCGATGATATAATTTTTGTGTTGACGTAATGTCTTGGTAATCCAACTCATCGTATTATAGTATCTAAATGGATGGAGTTTTAGACTATGTGCTTCAATCATTTTTTTTGAACTGATTTTATCTTTTGGACTTAATTTTCTTTTTTTCAGAGCTGTAATGTATTCTAAAACATTCGCAGCAGAAAATTCCTTTGTAAACCACACCTTACAGTAAGAAGGAAACTGCTTCACCCCTGTTGCACCCTCATTTAAAATAATAAGTGCCTTAATTGTATAGTGAGGAAAAATAGTTTCTAAAAGAGCCTTTTTCTTACGTAAACGTTTTCGCAATTTTAAGACTGATTTTACAAGCGTCATTTCAACAAAATAGAGTTCATTGTTTTTTGTAATAAACATAGCATCAAATTCGCTTATTTCTCTGCTTTTAGTTCTGTAAACAATTTGTTCTTTCTCACTAATTGAAAGAGTGTTTGCATAAGCTTTATGTCTATTTTGATGGAAACCTTTGAGTATAAACTTCTCTATATCGTCATTTGTTTCGGCATAGCGTAAAAGTTTTTCATAAATAAAATTCTCATACACTTCTCCCTCAAAAGAACGGTATGAACTCAAATAGGCAGGATCATCTAAATCAATACCTTTATCTATAAGGGAAAGCAGATGTTTTGTATTGTAATCATAATGTAAAAGATTATCAGAAATATCATCTGTTTGTAAGTTTTTAATTGATTTCGTTATATCCAACATTATAGAGTCATCTCACCATTTTTAAAAAAATCATCAATTACATCCCTATACTCTTGAATATCCTCAATAGAATTTACTTGATTACGTAAAACAGAAGCACCTCTGTAACCTTTAGAATAGGTATGCGTATGCTTACGAAACATAGATACACCATGCGCACCATAAAATTCGATCATTTTATCAAAGTGTTCCATAATTATTTCATGTTTGAGACTTTGATCCACATGTGCTTCTCCGGTTCGTAACTGATGGAATAACCAAGGAGCACCCACAGCACCACGACCTATCATAACACCATCGGCACCAGTATGTTCCATAACCCACTTTGCTTTTTCAAATGAATCAATATCACCATTTGCAATCACGGGAATGTTGACAGCCTCTTTTATCTCTTTAATAGCATCGTAATCAACAGCAGCTTTAAATTTTCCTGCACGTGTTCGTCCATGTACCGCAAGAAAGTCTGCACCACTATCTTCAACGACTTTGGCAATATCCACATGGTTTTTCTCTTCAAATCCTAATCGTATTTTTACACTTGTTAAACTTTTGTTGGAGTGTTCTTTGATTGTTTTAATAATATCACCCATTAATGGTAAATTCAACAAAAGAGAGCTACCACTTCCATGACCAACTACTTTTGGTACAGGACATCCACAGTTAAGATCTATAATATCTATGCCCTCTTGTGCATTAAGAACATCAATTGCCGAACGCACAACATCAACATCAGCACCAGCAATTTGAACAGAGTAAGGATCTTCTAAAGGAGATTTTTGCAGCATATGCAGCGTTTTTTCAGAACCATGTGCGAGAGCATTTGAGCTTAACATTTCACTGACAGTCAAATCAGCACCAAACTTTTTTACAACACTTCGAAAAGGAAGATCCGTAAAACCAGCCAAAGGTGCCAATACATAAGTAGGTTTTGAAAAAGAGAGTTTATTATCCATCAATACTATACAAATAGATCTATACTAAAGTTTTTTCCACACTCTTTAAGTGCACGATATGCTTTAAAATTTTGATATTCATCTTGTTGAGAATTGTCTAAAATTGCATCTGCAGGCGCTAACATTTCTAAATCATAAAGAGTATATAAATATGCATCAATTGCATCTTCATGTTTTTCAGAAAGAATTTCAAATAATTTAATTCTTTGCTCTGGAATAATATCTGTTTTTGAAAGCTTTTTAGATAATTCAATATAATCTTCTTTTGTCAATTCAATCTCATCAAAGAGAGAAACAAGTGTCTCATTAGAAATCGTCAATGTGTTTTCATCAGCATTAATACGTGAAAGAATTATGTCAAGAGCTTTTCTGTTAAGGTATTGTTTATACTTTTCAATATCAGCAACTGCTGCAGTTTTTACAAATTCTATATAGACTTCTTTACGTAATTGTTCAGAATATTTTTTATCATTTGAAAGAATTTCATCTGCTTTAAGTTCACCTTTTTTAAACATATTACGATTGTTTTGAATAACTAATTCATTATCCATTGAAAGGTTAAAAGGTTTTAAATCAGCTACTTCTCCACGTTTGACAGTTTCTATAGCATCCAATACTTTTTGTATTTTTTCATTCTTAATTTTACCATGTAAATCACCAGTTGGATAAATAATACTATTTTCAAGCAAAGTGCCTAAAAGTTTATATCTTTCTGTTTTAAAATTATAATGTTTTTGTTCCTTACCTAAATATCTATCTGCTATTTCATCAATAATTTTCTCATAATCTTTTTCATATTTGCGCAATTTAAAATTGCCCAATACTGAATAAAAAGACATATGGAGAACACTTGCAATATAGAGTACTACCAATGGGACAACTACCCATAAAGCAACAGCAAGTGATGGTAGTGGAATACCAAAAAAGTCAATACTTACACTTGTTTGTGTCACATACGCATATACATACCAACCAACTAAAGCAATCCATATAAACGCAGCAACAGTATATCTTTTTATATACATTTTAATTTCCTTACTATTTAGATTTTTCTACTATTTCTCTACAGTCAATACAATAAACTGCATGAGGTTTGACTTTCAATCGTTGAAATCCAATATCATCTTCACACATTTCACAAATACCATAGCCACCATTTTTTATTTTTGATAGAGCATTGTTAATTTCTGTAAGTTCTTGCAACTGCTGTTCATAAATAGCACTTTCTATCATAGAGTTATTATTTACTGCAGCATGATCACCTTCATCTTTTGCATCAATACCACTTAACTCATTCAACTCTAAATTTACACTACTTAGATTCTCTTCAATCTGTTTTTTACGACTCTCTAAAATTTCTTTAAAATAATTTAACTCGCTAGCTTGCACCTGTATTTCCCTTTATTTGTGATATGGATGATTACTTAATATAGAAAAACCTCTATATATTTGTTCTAATAAAACTGCTTTTGCAATTTTATGGCTCATGGTAATTTTACCAAGACTAATAACAGCACTACTTTTTTGTAGAAATTTATCTTCAAAGCCATACGCCCCACCGATAAAAAACTTTACATTCATTTTATCATTTAATAACTTACTAAATTCAAAACTATCTACAACTTTTCCATTTGGATGCAAAGTTATACAAAAATCTTTCCCAATATAAGCTTCTAAAGCATTCGTATATGCCTTTTGAGATGCTTCTGGGGAGATTGTGTGTGCTTTTGTTACATCCTTTGTAAATATTTCAGTATCTGTTACCTTTGCAAAACGACTAATCATCTTTGTAAGATCCTTATAAAGAGGATCATAAATAGATTTTTCTCTCTTAGCAATTGATATGATTTCTATATTCATGACAATAATCCACTTCCAATGACATTGTACGCAACATTTTCAAAAGTATCGTTAAGTCTCACACCACCAATAGCCGCTACCAAATGTTTTGACTTTGAGGCCAGTTTATCTAAATCGTCACCAAGAACACTACTTATATCCTGCTTTGTAGAACTTTTTCTGTATGCCCCAAGACCAATATAATTCAGATCCATCTGATTAGCTGCGAGAATTTCTTCTTCATTATGTGTTGATATACCCAAAATTTTATCTTCTTTAATAACCGAACGTAAAATTGCCACAGCCCGATGAGGATTACTGTCTATTACCTTCAAATCTTCCTGTCCAACATGAACACCGTCGCAATATTCAACAAGTTCATATGCATCATTTATAAGTAAAAAGCCATCATACTTTTTACGTATTTGTATTAACTGTTCTTTTATATAAGAGATATCAGCATTTTTATTTCTATACTGAATAATCTCAGCATTATGCTCTTTTGCGATAGAAACAAATGTATCTAAAGAGACACCCTCCCTATCGAGCATGTCCTGATCACACAGCGCATAAAGCTTCATATTAATCTTTTTTCATCATTGTAAGGAGATCTGATAAAGTCTGCTTTAAATTATTTCTATTGACAATCATATCAATAGAACCATGTTCAAGTAAAAATTCTGCTCTTTGAAAACCATCTGGCAATTCAGAACCAATTGTTTGCTCAATTACCCTTTGCCCAGCAAAACCAACAAGCGCACCAGGTTCAGCTATTATAATATCACCTAAATTGGCAAAAGAAGCACTTACTCCACCCATAGTTGGATCAGTTAAGACAGAAATAAATGGCAAATTATTGTTAGAAAGTTTTGCCAGAGCTGCAGATGTTTTACTCATTTGTAAAAGTGAAAATGTAGACTCTTGCATCCTAGCACCACCAGAAGCGCTTAAAATCACAAGACCCTGTCCTTTTTCGATAGCACGCTCTGCAGCACGGACAATTTTTTCACCTTCTACAGATCCTAAACTTCCACCCATAAAAGCAAAATCAAAAATAACAAGCTGGGTATCAACCCCATTCATTTTACACTCACCACTTACAACAGATGATTTTCTTCCTGTTTTAGCAAAAGCCTCTTCAACTCTTTTTTTATATGGTTTTTTATCCACAAATTTAATAGGATCAACAGGTTCTAAATTTGCATCATACTCAACAAAAGTACCCTCATCAGCAAGCATTTTCAGTCTTTTATCTACACCTATACGGATATGATAGCCACATTTTGGACAAACATAATTTTGGTGCTCCACCTCTTTGTAATACATCAAAGAGTGGCATGACTTACATTTAATCCAATGCGAACCAGCTTCGGCTTTTTCAGGCTGTTTACTTTCAAATGTTTTAGCAAAAATATTTAATAAATTCAAAAAAAATCCTTCAATTATATATATAGGTATCATTATAACAAATTAATGCTAATTTTAAAGATTTTTTTGTGTTTAGAAGGGAAAAAGATAGATTTTTTTTACTCTCTTACACTAATAAAATATTTCTATCAGTGTAAGAATATATAAAAATTATAAAAATAAGTTATTTTAAAAGAGATTGAATTATACTTCTTGCAGCTTCACGTCCATCATATGCAGCCGTTACAACAAGGTCTGCACCACGGAAACAATCTCCTCCTGCATAAATGCCAGAAGTTGATGTCTCATGCGTCTCTTCATCTATAACTATCCCACCCCATTTGTTTGTTTCTATACCATTTTCTGCTAAAAATGATGGTACAGCAGGATCAAATCCTAAAGACATTATAATAACATCGGCATCAACTCTATATTCAGAATTTTTTACCTCTTCCATACGTTGACGCCCTGACTCATCTTTTGCACCAAGTGTTGTTTTAATCACTTCAACACCTATTGCTTGCCCATTATCATTGAGTATAATCTCTTTTGGAGAGACTAAAAATGTAAAATCAACACCCTCTTCCATAGCATTTTTATACTCTTTCTTGCTTCCTGGCATATTTTTTTCATCACGACGATACAAACAAGTAACAGATTTTGCACCCTCACGTTTTGCAGTTCTTAAACAGTCCATCGCTGTATCTCCACCACCTATGACAACTACATTCAAGTCTTTAAAGTCAAACTTTTTCTCATATGAAAGTTTAAAATGCTTGCGTTGGATATTTGTCAAGTAATCCATTGCCTTATAAACATTAGGAGCTGTTTCACCTGCAATACCAGCACTTTTAGGCTTTGTTGCACCAACACCTACAAAAATAGCATCATGCGTATCTGCAATAGTTTCAAAAGCAATATCTTGTCCAACTTCACAATTTAATTCCAATTTCATACCTGCATCTTCAAGCAGTTTAATACGTCTCTCAACAACTTTTTTATCAAGTTTAAAATTCGGAATTCCGTATGTTAAAAGTCCACCTGCACGATCACTTCTTTCATACATAGTAACAGCAATTCCAGAACGCAATAAATATGTTGCAGCAGAAAGACCAGCAGGACCACTTCCAATCACAGCAACTTTTTTATCTGTAGTAATACCTGGAAAATCAGGAGTAAGACCCGCTTTAAAACCAGCTTCTGTAATATGCGTTTCTACTGAACCAATTGTAATAGCACCATGTCCGTCATTAAGAGTACAGTCACCCTCACACAATCTATCATGTGGACAAACACGTCCCATAACCTCTGGAAATGGAGAAGGTTCATTAGAGAGTTTAAATGCAAACTCTAAATCTTTTTCCGATATAGATTTCAACCATTGCGGAATGTAATTATGTAACGGACATTTATTTAAACAAAATGGATCACCACATTGGATACATCTATCGCTCTGTGTTGCAGCTTCACCACCATCAAAGACTTCATATATTTCACCAAAATCCTTCACTCTTTCTACAACCAATCGTTTTGCAGGCTCTATTCTTTCAGTATTTAAATATTCTCTCATAATTAGTCTCCATTCTCTAGGTTAAGCGGTAATTTTGTTAAGTTTTTTGGTTTTACAAGCCAGAAATTTCTTACTTCTACTCTAAAATTATCAAGCAATTCTTTTGCTTTTTTACTTTGCGTTTCAACAACATAATCTTTTAAGAGACGTTTCAAGTAATGTCTTGCTTCATCACCTTCATCCGTATCAATTCTCACAGCTTCAACAAGTTCATGATTTACATTTTCTACAAATTCATGCTCTTTATCATAAACAAAACTAATCCCGCCTGTCATACCTGCACCAAAATTAATTCCTGTTTTACCAAGTATAACAACAACACCTCCAGTCATATATTCACAAGCATTGTCACCAGTACCTTCAACGATTGCAAATGCACCAGAATTACGTACAGCAAAACGCTCACCAACACTACCAGAAATATAAAGTTTCCCGCCTGTTGCACCATAAAGACATGTATTTCCACCTGCAGAGAACGCTTCACCCTCATTTTTAGATGTAATTATGATTTTACCACCATGCATACCTTTACCAATATAATCATTCGCTACACCGTCAAGATAAATGGAGAGACCATTAATCAAAAATGCACCAAGAGCCTGTCCGGCAATACCAGTAAGATTAATTTTAATTGTATCTGGTTTTAATCCTGCATCTCCATAATATTCAGCTATTTCTCCACTTACAAGCGCACCAAAACTTCGATGAATATTTTTAATTTCTCTTGTAATGCGAATAGGTTGTTCAGGACTTTTAATAGCACTCATTGCTTCTTGTAGTACATCTTTTTCATACTCATTACTGTCAAAAGGTGGATTAAACGGTTGTTGGTGTGTATTTACACCCTCTTCTTGATGCAATACTGATGAAAAATCAAATTTTTTCGCAAATGTATCATCTGTAACTTGTAATAAATCAACACGGCCTATCATCTCTTCCATTGTTTTATAACCAAGTTCGGCCATAATTGCTCTTACATCTTCAGCAAGATATGTAAAGTAGTTAATAATTTGATCCACTTGCCCTTTAAAAAATTCACTACGCAGTTTTTCATTTTGCGTTGCGATTCCAACACTACATTTATTAACATGACAAATACGGAGCATTTTACACCCAACAATTGTAAGTACACCCGTACCAAAGGCATAAGATTCAGCACCTAATAGTGCAGCTTTTACAACATCGAGTCCTGTTTTTAATCCACCATCAGTTTGTAGTTCAACTAAACCTCTTAAATTATTTGCTTTGAGTGCATTATGTGCTTCACTCAATCCAATTTCCCATGGATTTCCAGCAAATTTAATAGAAGTAAGTGGTGCAGCACCAGTACCACCATCACCACCAGAGATAATGATTTTATCAGCATATGCTTTTGCAACACCTGCTGCAATTGTACCAACACCCATTGTAGAAACAAGTTTTACAGCTACTCTTGCTTTTGGATTGACCTGTTTCATATCAAAAATAAGCTGTGCCAAATCTTCAATCGAATAAATATCATGATGTGGTGGAGGTGAAATCAGTGTTACACCCGGAACAGTATGACGCAGTTTTCCAATAAGTGGCGTCACTTTATGACCTGGCAACTGTCCACCTTCACCTGGCTTCGCACCTTGTGCAACTTTAATCTGAATCTCCTCAGCTGAACGTAAATATGCAGGAGTCACACCAAAACGACCAGAAGCAACCTGTTTGATTTTAGAAACTCTGTTTGTATTGTAGCGGGCTTTATCTTCCCCACCTTCACCAGAGTTTGATTGTCCGCCTATTGTATTCATTGCCATTGCAATTGTTTCATGTGCCTCAGGAGAGATAGAACCTAAACTCATCGCAGCAGATGCAAAACGTTTAAATATTTCCTCTTTTGGTTCTACTTCTGAAATATCAATAGGTTTTCTATCTGATTTAAGCTCAAAGAAATCACGAATAAATTTCAACCCACGTTTATTGACAAGATTTTTCAATTTATCAAAATTCTCTTGTGAAGGATTTTTACTTACAGCATGGATTGCATGAATGACAGCTGGTCCGAAATCATGATGTTCTTGACCAGTATAGAATTTATAGTATCCACCAATATTGAGCGGGAAAATTTTATTAAACCCTTTTGTATCAAAGGCATCTTTATGCGCTTTTTCTAATCGAGCATCCAAATCTTCATATGTAAGACCAGATAAAGCACAATGAGAAGCTTCAAAACACTCTTTTGCTATCTCTTTACTTAATCCTATAACATCAAAAAGCCCTGAGTTACGGTATGAAGCAATAGTAGAAATACCCATTTTTGACATTATTTTCAACAGACCACTATTTAATGCACTATGCACTAATTTATAGGCTTCGGCACAATCAAGCTTGATTGTTTTTGATTTTTCTAATTGTGCTGTTACTGTTGCAAAGAGTAAATAAGGATAAATAGCACTTGCACCATAACCGATAAGCACTGCTGCACTATGTGAATCGACAACTTCACCTGTTACTGCAATCATAGAGACAAGATGACGTACCTTTGCTTCTAAAAGAGCTGAGTTCAGACGACCAACAACCATTGCCATTGGGATTACTCTGTTCTCTTTATTTAAATTTGTATCGTCTAAGATAACAATACGTGTTCCTTCATTTTGAACGGAGTCAATAACAGTTGAGACTAATTTTTCCAATGATGCTTTTAAATCTTTTACATAAACAGTTGAAAAAGTTTTATTTTTATAAAAGTCTTGGTATCTTGGAGATTTTTCATTACCAAACGATTTTAAAACTTCTAATTTTTCACCTGTAATAACAGGAGAAATAGATTTTAATCTGTGTGCATGTGAAGGCACTTCATCAAGTATATTGTGAACTTCACCAAAACCTGTATTGAGACTCATGACAACTTTTTCACGAATTGAATCAATTGGTGGGTTTGTCACCTGTGCAAATTTTTGTTTAAAAAAGTCTGTAAAGTTTCTCTGTTTTTGTGAAAAAGCAGCAAGTGGAGTATCATCTCCCATAGAACCTACAGCTTCTTTTCCCTCTTTTATCATTGGTTCAATAACTTGTTCTACTATTTCTTGTGTAATATTGAAATATCTTTGTTTGTTTATTAAGACATCTTCATCAAGAGTAGTACAAGTTACATACTGTTCTTCTACATGCTCTTGTAAATAGATCATATGCTCATTCAACCATTTCATATATGGATTAGAACTTTTTAAGTAGTTATCTATATCATTACTTTTTAGTAATTTTCCAAATTTAAGGTCAAGACCAAGCATCTCACCTGATTGAAGACGTCCACGTTCTTTAATATCTTCTTCTTCTATATCAACAACACCATATTCACTTGCTATAAGTAAGTTATCATCTTTTGTTACTATATATTTTGAAGGACGTAAACCATTTCTGTCAAGCACACAACCAATATAACGACCATCTGTCACACTAAACGCAGCCGGACCATCCCACGCTTCAAAAACCGTTGAGTGGTACTCATAGAATGCACGTAACTCTGGATCCATGTGTGGAGCATTTTGCCATGCTGGAGGAATTACAGCCCGTACAGCTTTAAAGAAATCCATACCGTTCACAATTAAAAATTCAAAGAAGTTATCGGCAGAAGCACTGTCGGAAGAGTCTGGTTGAAGAATTGGGAGTAATCTTTTTATCTCTTCATCAGAAAAAACATCACTTTTAATTGATTCTGATTTAATGGCAACGTTAATACGGTTCGCTTCTACTGAGTTAATTTCACCATTATGTGCAACGGCACGAAATGGCTGTGCCAAACGCCATTCAGGGAGTGTATTAGTAGAAAAACGTTGGTGAAACAAAGAAAAAGAGATTTTAAATTTTTCATTTTGTAAATCTTCATAAAATTCTTTAATATGCGTAGGCATAACAAGCCCTTTATAAGAAAGAACTTTAGAACTCATAGAGGCAATGTAAAAATCTCTGTCATGGACAAGTTTGTGTTCTGTCTCTTTACGAGAAAGGTATAAAAGAGCATCAAATCTTTTTGTTGCCATTATAGAGTTTGCAATAATAAAAACTTGTACTATATTTGGAAGCAGTGCCAAAGCCTGATCACCAAGGGCATTCACATTTACAGGTACTTCACGTCGTAAAACTATTTTAAGGTCATTGTTATTACAAATCTCTTCTAAAACATCTAAATGTTTCAAATCTTTTGTAAAAACAGAAGCAATTGCAAACTGTTCCGGTAATTCTATACCACTTTTTTTTGCTTCAGCTGTTAAAAACTCTTTTGGCATAGAAAGTAACAACCCACTTCCATCCCCTGTTTTTCCATCTGCTGCTACTGCACCACGATGCATCATACGTTCTAATGCTGTAACAGCATCGTTGAGTACCTTGTGTGAAGGTTTGTTTTTAATGTTAGCAACAAGACCAAACCCACAGTTATCCTTAAAGGATCTTAATAAATCACGATGTTCAACCATAATAACTCCCAATTTTTTAAATTTTATACAAATTTTGTATAAATTTAATCTCTTTTTAAAGAAACTTAGTCTATTTAGAGATAAAGCGCTTATATTGTACTTTTTTTTACTTTAAATAAGGATAATAATAGTAGAATTTCTTTTATAAAACTAATTAGTGAGTATATAGGAAACAGTAAATGCAAGGTTATATTATAAATCTTAATCGTGTGAAAGAAGAAGATCTCATAGTCACAATAATATCAAAAGAGAACTTATACACACTTTATAGATTTTATGGAGCCCGCCACGGGGTTATCAATCTTGGTTTTAAAATTGACTATGAAGTAGAAGCCTCTACAAAAGGTGGTATCTCACGACTTAAAGATGTTATTCATATTGGTTACAATTGGATCAACAATCCTGAGTTACTGCGTTTATGGCAAAATTTTTTAATGCTTTTTTTTAAACATCTTAAAGAGAGTGAAGAGATTGGAAACTTTTATTTTAATTTACTTTATGAAGCAGAATGCAAATGGGATAAACAAAATCCTAAACGAGTAGCCGTAGAAGCCTATGTCAAACTTTTAGAGCATGAAGGACGTCTTCATAAAGAACCTTACTGTTTTTTGTGTTCGGGTGTCATACAAGATGATATTTCACTTATCCGTGCATTTTTACCAACGCATCCACAATGCACCCATACTTTAGCTATCAATAAAAAAGCACTTGAAGAGCTCTTTATCAATAAATCTTCTCTCTTTCTCAGTAACAAAGAGATAGATAGACTCTGGAACATTATGCTTGAAGGTCTATGATAACTCTTTTTTAAAGTGCTTATTATATTCAACAATCATACCATGAAAACGTGCAAAAAGAAGTGAAATATCTTCTTCATATTTTTTACGAAAAGGAAGTTCTAGAAATTCTTTGTAATCTTCATATTTTTTAAAGACAATATTGTATTTTTTTAATAAGCGTTTTGTATAACTATCAACTACCATTTCATCACGAAAACAGGCATAACATAAAATTGCATCTGCACTCTCATTTCCTATCCCATTTTGTGCTAAAAGCCACTCCCTTGTCACCTCTTTTTGAAATTGTTGAAATGTTTGAAATTCTTTTTGAATATTACGAGTAAGGGTTAAGAGTCTTGGTGCTTTTTGATTGTAAAAACCGCTTGGCTTTATTTTAGATTTAAGCTCCTCCTCACTGAGTTTTGCAAAAGTATCGAGTTCTAAAAATCCCTGAAGGTGAGCGAGGGATTTTTCAACATTTTTCCACGTAGTATTTTGCGTTAATATTGCACTCACAACAACTTCAAATGTTCCGGCATTTGGCCACCAATAAAGAGGAGCATTTTGCAACAAATCTAGATTCTTCAGCTCTTCATAAATATCTAAAGCTGAGAGAGAAAAATGTTGCTCTAACACGATCGCTTGCGTGCCACAAGTGAAGCTACACGGGTCTTTTCACCCCGTAAATTCACATCGTCATGTTCTTCATAGTAAACAATATCAAAAGATATAAAAGCATGCAGTAATTCATTTGTACGCAAGAGATATTCTGGATTTTGTGGATTATCAAAATCACCATGCGCTATAATAAATGTCTCAAAAATAACAATACCATTTGGTCTCAAGGCCTCTTTTATTTGGTGGTAAAATCTTCTGTTGAGATAGTTTACATTTATAATTAAATCATACTTATTTTTTTCTAAATTATATTCATCTAAATCAGCTTCTATTGTATGAATTTTTGCATTATCTTGCACACAAGAGAGTGCATAATCACTCAAATCAACTGCATCAACTTCAAAGCCTTTCTCAGCTAAAAAGTGTGTATTTCTTCCTTGACCACATGCAATATCAAGAGCTTTTCCAATAGATGCTTCTGCTATATATTTTTCAACAATAGGTTCAACATAATCACGGAATGGTTTCTCTTTATATCTTATATTCCATCGTTGTTTGTCTTCTAACATCGAAACTCCTTATAAACTGTAATAGCTGTTTTTTTGTAAGTGGTTTTGAGTAGTAATAGCCTTGAAAAATATCACAACCATATTCTCTAAGCTTTTCTACCTGCTCTAGACTCTCTGTACCTTCAGCCAAAACACTCATAGAGAAATTTTTTCCCATATCTATAATTGTTTTGACAAGATTTTTATCTTTTTTGGAAGATAATATTTCATCAATAAAGGCTTTATCAATCTTCAACTCATTAATTGGTAACTGTTCTAGAACACTTAAAGAGGAATATCCCGTACCAAAGTCATCAAGCGATAATTCAATATTTTTCGCACGAAGTTCTTTCAATATCGGTAATACATAACCAATATCTTCAATAGGTAAACGCTCTGTCAACTCTAGTGTCAGTAAAGATCTCTCAAATTCCATTTCATCAATAATCTCTAATAATTCCTGAACAAAATGCTCATCCATTAATTGAATAATAGAAATATTTACAGATAAGTGAAATCGTTCTTTACTTATACTATAAATTTCTTTAATTTCAAGCAGTGATTGACGTAATATAAAGACTCCCAACTTTAAGATCAAGCCACTCGCCTCTGCAACAGGAATAAATTTATCCGGTCCAACAAAACCAAGATTTTTATTTTCCCAACGGACCAAAGCTTCAACACCATATAAACTTCCATCTGCAGCAATCTGTGGCTGATATACCATATATATTTCATTATTTTCCAAAGCACTACGTAATTCGTGTTCAATTTCTATATTTATTCTATTTCTTTCTTGTATTTCCTGATTAAAAAACACATAAGAATTCTTCACTTTTTTCGCTTCATACATTGCCATATCAGCTAAAGATAGTAAAGTATCAAAATCATCTGCATCTTTAGAATAAAGTGATATTCCTACACTCACACCTACTCTTACTTCAATACCATTCAACATATATGGTTTCGATATTATTTCCATCATTTGATTAAAATCTTTACCCTTTGAATTGTTAATAATTATAAACTCATCACCACCTTGTCGTGCAATTAAATCATTTTCATCAAAAAACTCTTCTAATCTCTTTGCTATTTTTACTAAAATTTTATCACCAAATGAGTGCCCAAATTTATCATTTATATTTTTAAAATTATCGAGATCCATAAAAATAATATGGGCTCCCTCTTTCATACTAAATTTTTTGGAATGGCAAACATTTTCATAAATATAAGTTCTATTTGGAAGATGTGTAAGCATATCATGTGTTGTTCGAAAAATTAAATCTTTTTCTTTCTTTCTTTCATATTTTTCAATTGCTTTAAAAAGAAAATAAAACATAATCATAATAACAATATAAAAAATAACTAAATAAAGAATATCATGGTATATCTCTTTTACAATTTTTGTATTTGAGCTATAAACGGACATCCACAATTTATACTCTGCGTCATATTCTAACGCACCAATTATAGGATGACCTTGTGCATCATTAAGATCAAACGAAAAACTTCTTTTACTTGTAAGAAGATCTTCAAGTTTTATCTCATGTCTCTTTAAAACCTCTTGTAAAACAGACTGGCATATATTATTTGGACAGACATCTGCATAAAAATCACGATACATTTTATCATTTTTTGCGTGAGAATGAAAAAGTCTATAAAAGCCATCATGAAATCGTTTTACTATGACAATAGTTTGATCACTATCAAGCTGAAAATTGACAAACAGATTCTTTTTTCCAGTATTTATAATCCCAACAGCCATGATCCCAAGTATCTTGCCATTTTTGTCTCGAATAGCTTTACGCAGTGGAATAATCCACTTATCAAGTGATTTAAAATAGAGTGCGCGACCTACAACCAGCTTGTCACTTTTTAATACTTCTTGTAGTGAATTTTTCAGTGCCGAATCTTCAAGAAGTTTATTGACTTGTTTTGGTTTCATATTGGTATTTGTAAGAAGTAATTTTCCATGTGGATCAAGAAAACCAAAGCCTAAAATTAGAGGGTTCAATGCTCTTAGATCATCTAGCATTTTACTGTTTTTCACACACTCTTTACGTAGATCAGAATTAGCAAGTTCCATGCCGACAACTTGTAACATTACTTCAAACTGCGTTAAAAAGACACGAGTTACTTTGTCCACATTTGCAACATCTTTTTCATTTTTTACATATTGTATATTTTTTAACTCAGAATACTTCATATATGTAAATAGAGCAAATACAAACGCAGCACTCACTGCGATAATATAAAAGATGGTCCACTTGTTTTTGACTACATTCATGTGACAATTATATCACATTTTTTTAAGAAAGTCGCCTTTTATACTCATCATATCCAAACTCTTTTATAAGTTTAAATGATCCATCTACTCTTTTAATCACAAGCGATGGTAGTTTTACACCATTAAAAGTAGTGTTTTTTACAAAAGTGTAGTGAATCTGATCCTCAAAAATAATCTGGTCTCCAATTTTAAGCGGTTTTTCAAAAGAGTAATCACCCATAATATCACCTGCAAGGCAGGTATTTCCGCCTAATCTATAGGTATATCTTTTTTCTCCTGCTTTTGCTGCGCCACGGACTTCTGCTCTGTATGGCATTGCCAAGGTATCAGGCATATGTGCTTCAGCAGAAGTATCTAAAATAGCTATATGCATACCATTATCAACAATATCTAAAACAGTCGATACCAAATAACCGCTTTGCCACCCAACAGCTTCACCTGGTTCTAAATAAACATCAACATTATATTTTTCTCTAAACGCAGTAATAAGAGC
>CAYRVR010000002.1:32261-44222 GCA_964427835.1 uncultured Sulfurimonas sp.
CTGGTTCTAAATAAACATCAACATTATATTTTTCTCTAAACGCAGTAATAAGAGCGATAAGTTTCTCAACATCATACCCCTCTTTAGTAATATGATGGCCTCCTCCAAAATTAATATATTTCAAATTTTTAAAATATTTCGAAAATTTTTTTTCAAACGCAGTGAGTACAACCTCTAAGGCATCAACACCCTGTTCACACAAGGCATGAAAATTCAATCCATCAAGTTCTGATAATACACAAGCATCAAAATTATCTAAGGTTGTTCCTAAACGAGAGTGAATTGCACAGGGATTATAAATATCTACAGGAGCGGCAGAGACTTCTGGATTGATACGTAGAGAGACTTCTATAGAAGGATTCACACGCTTTACCCTTTTTATAAATCGCTGTAATTGCATCGGAGAATTAAACACTATGTGATCAGAAATAGCAGCTATTGCTTCTATTTCATCCTCACGAAAAGCAGGCGAATAGGTATGCACTTCTGCTTTTGCATTATATTTGCAAAACTCTTCACGTGCCAGTTTTGCTTCATAAAGCCCACTTGCCGTACACCCCTTGAGATATTTTGACACTAAAGGAAATGTACTCCACATAGCAAAGCCCTTGAGTGCTAAAATAATCTTCGCTCCACTCTTTTTTTGCACATAATCAAGCAGTTGTAAATTTTTCTCTAACAGTACTTCTTCACAAACGTAAGCAGGAGTCGATATCCCATTATTCTTGTTCATACGCTTTTTTCACCCGTAATGCAGTTTTCTCAAAATGTGCACCATCAAGTCCCATTCTATTCACTTTTATTATAGCTTTATTTATAGATGCATCAGTAAGAACTTCCTTGAGATTTATCGCTGTACGAACAACATCCAAAGCATCACTTAGCATAATGATTTTTTCATCAAATTCTTGCTTCCTTTTTTCATCTGCATCCATTGCTTCTAGGACATCGGCATACATTGGTTCTAAATTCCAGTGCCTAAATAAAACAGAACTTAAATAGTATGAAGTGGTACAAAAAAATTCTTGCTCATAAACAACAATATTATCACAAGACAGAAAACCTTCTCGATATACTTCCAAATAATCACTTGCATATAACTCTTTTGCAATAATGAGTTTTCCCGATTCCATAATAAGCGCTAATGACATTAAAATATCAGTATCTCTTAAATTTACTTTTGCAAACCATTGCATCATTAAAGAACTTTGCAAAATACACATATCGTTAAATTGTTCATTATTAAAACCGTATATTTCAGTATCTACTGTTAATTGTTTACTCATAGCATATTGAAAAACAAAAGCCTTAATCCTTGTAATGCCAAAAAGCATAACAGCTTGAGATATAGAAGAAATTTTTCTTGAGAAGCCATAGTAAGGAGAGTTAATCTCTTTTAATATATTCGCTGTTAACATAGCATCAGCTTCTATCAATTGAATAAGCTCTTTCATATTCACATTTGCCGTTCCACGAGAATACAACTGTTGCATATTTTTAATAATATTTGACAAAGGTGGCATTTCGTCAATATTTTTTACAATACTTTCATAGGTCATAAAATTACTCCAACTCTTTAATTTTCCATGGTAGCCCTTGCTTGTTTAACTCGTCCATAAAAGGATCAGGATCGAACTCTTCCATATTATGTACGCCCTCTTTATGCCATACACCTTCAAGCATAAGTTTAGCGCCAATCATAGCAGGAACTCCTGTTGTGTAAGAAACTGCTTGACTTTTTACCTCTTTGTAACACGCTTCATGGTCACTTACCTGATAGATGTAAATTTTTTTTCTTTTGCCATCTTTAATACCCTCAGCCACAATTCCAATGTTTGTTTTTCCCTTGGTTCGCTCACCCAATGTCGCAGGATCAGGCAGCAGTGTCTTTAAAAATTCCATAGGAACAATCTTTTGTCCTTGATGCTCTACTGGCTCAATGCCAAGCATTCCAACATTTTCCAAACACTTCATATGTGTTAAATAACTCTCACCAAATGTCATAAAAAAACGGATGCGTTTAAGCCCTTTAATATGTTTTACAAGTGATTCCATCTCTTCATGATAGAGCAAATAGGAGTCTTTTGGACCAACCTCTGGATAGTCCCAAACCATTTTAATTTCCATAGGCTTTGTCTCTATCCATTTTCCATTTTCCCAGTAACGCCCATTGGCACTCACCTCACGCAAGTTAATTTCTGGATTAAAATTCGTTGCAAAAGCATAGCCATGATCTCCTGCATTACAGTCCAATATATCAATAGTCTCTATTGTATCAAAATAGTGTTTTTGCGCATAGGCACAAAAAACATTCGTTACACCCGGATCAAACCCACTCCCAAGTAATCCCATAATTCCAGCATCTCTAAACGCAGCGTCTTTTGCCCACTGCTCTTTATATTCAAATTTTGCAAGATCAGGATGTTCATAGTTAGCAGTATCGAGGTAATCAACTCCTGTTTTAATACAAGCATCCATAATCGTTAGATCTTGATATGGCAATGCGACATTAATAACAATCGCTGCGTTTACCCTCTTTATAAGAGCAACAAGTTCCTCTACATTATCTGCATCTACACTTGCTGTTTCTATTTTTACATCTGTAATTTCACTTGCTATAAGATCACACTTGGACTTTGTTCTACTTGCTAGGACAATATGGCCAAAAGTATCGACATTCATAGCACATTTATGTGTCACCACACGTCCTACGCCACCGGCACCAATAATTAAAGTTGTTTTTTTCAAAATTTTTCTCCTAAATAAAGATAAAGACTATTATGATGAGCTTCTGCTTTACCATACGTAAAATACAAGGCTCCTAATGGTGTATCTGCTGCAACAAAGAGAGATGCTGCATATTTCAAACTAGAGTATTTTAATGTAGTTCCACGGTTCCAAGCTTGCGCACTCTCTAAAGTTGCTCCGGCATACAGCGGCATTCCCAAAGAACCAAAAAAGCCACCATTTTTTAATCGATAACGATACATCAAACTACTAAACGCAACATTATTTGTTGCAAAAGCATACTCCTGATATCCAGAGAGATGAAACATTCCACCAAGAAAAAATTTATCATACACTGTCACTTGAGGTATATTACTTCTACTTTTTACATCCGTTACAGCGAACTCTGCATTAAAAATAAAAGTATTATCTTTATAAGTAAATGGTTTTTGAATGCTCATATAGAGTTGCTCATAATCATAGTCACTTCCCCACAATTTTGCATCTTTTTTCAATTCTAACTTACCCAAAAAACCACTATTTGGAAAGTTGTAATTATCAAGATTATCATATAAAAAATCAACTTTTAGCATACGAGCATTAAAATTTTCATCATAATGAAAAAGTGGAATTGCTGTTGTGTCCATATAGCTTTCTGCACTTAATTGCATACGAAAAGAGCGTGATACATTTGTACCCAAAACAACGCCACCACCATAACCACTACTTTGTAATTCTTGGTTTCCTAAATTCTTATCAGGAATTATATAGGTCATACTTTCATAAGAGAGAAATGGCTTAATATAAAACTTTTGCAGTACATCAAGTGGCTGATAAAAAGATGTAAAATAATGTTGTTTTTTTCCTATCTCTGTATCAATTCTCCATTCAGCCCCCAAAGCATTTATTCCAAACATAAAATATCCGGCTTTTAAGCTATATGAGGAGTGTCCATGAAAATCATCTCCGAGGGAGAGAGAAAAAAGGAGCTGCCCATGGTTATTCCAACTAGGTGTTGTTGTAATTTTTAAAATATTTTTATTTTGAACTTTTTGTATATTATAATCAACACTATCAAAAACACTCAGCTGATATAAATCAGAAATATCTTTGTTTACCTGTTGCGCATCAAATGGTTTTCCAATCTCTTGATGTAGATAGCTTTTTATTATTTCATCAGAGAGATATGTAGTGTTTTTAATTGCTATCGCATCAATGATTGTTTTCGAACTTTTTTGAGTTTTGCCATATTTCTGACAATATCTTTTATAAGCTTCTTTACTTAATGAATACTTTTTTAATTGTGGCAACTGTTCTAACGCTGCCCTATACCCTTCATCAACAATTTCTTTATATTTTGTAACATCAAGACCCGAATAATTTTTCAAATCAGGTCTAATGAGTATATCTTTTTGCGTTAAAAGTTTTAGAGAGTCATTGACATTTTTGCGTGTTAAAATATCTACAAGCTGTTTCATAACAACAAAATAAGAGTTTACATTCACTTTCTCAGCAAAATTTTCACTCACATCAACAGCAATAATAATATCTGCACCCATATTTTTTGCAACTTGAATAGGCATATTTTGACTTACACCGCCATCAACGAGATCTTTGCCATCAATTTCTATAGGCTGCAATCCTCCGGGAATAGCACTCGAAGCATAAATAGCTTCCGCTAAAGAACCAGATTTCAGAACAACTGACTCTCCATTTTTTATATTCGAAGCAACAGCTCTAAATGGAATACGCAGTTTGTCAAAATTTCTAACAGTAGCGACATTGGCCGTTAAAGATTTAAACTGAAGTAAAAGTGGTTCTCTCTTCAGTACACCCGTTGGAAGAACAGCATTATTATAAACATCAATACCAAAACCAAGTCTTCCCTGATACCAATATTCATCTTGTTTTCTTTGCATCGGTATTTTACTACGGTCAAAATCAGCTGTTATATATTTATTCCAATCTGTTGAAATAAGTATATGCTCTATTTCATCCGGTGTTTTCCCCGAAACGTATAAACCGCCCATGAATGCACCCATGCTTGTCCCAACTATCATATCTATTGGAATTCTGTTTGCTTCTAAAACCTTCAATACGCCAACATGTGCAGCACCACGGGCAGCACCACCACTTAAAACCAGTGCTATTTTTGGTCTCTCTTGGGCTGTAAGTATGGTAGTAAAAAGAAAAAAGAGCAATAGTTGCTTCAAAACATCACCTTTAAACTCTGTTATATGCTATGACTAAAGTAAAAATCCAAATAAGTACTGTAACACAAAAACTCACAAAAACAAGTGCTGCACCCACATCTTTTGCCTGCTTTGCTAAAATATGATACTCCTGTGTTACCAAATCAACAACCCTTTCAATGGCACTATTGACAATTTCAGCCAAGATAGGAATAAACAAAGAGACGAACAGTATAGAAGAATAGCCAAAACTAATAGGTAAAACCCATGCAACTATTCCAAAACATACAAGCATTAATAACTGCCATTTAAAAGAGGTCTCATTTTTTATTACATCTACAATCCCCTCAAGTGCATAGATTGTATTTCTATATAAATTATGCTTTGGTTTATTGAGTTTCATATTTTTCTCTCATTGATACTATAATTTTTTTCAAATCTTCACTTGATGTACTTTTAGGAAGTGGCTCACCAAAATAAACCCGAACAAGCCTGCGTTTAAAAGGATTACGATGAGCATTTTTTGGTTTGAATTTTGCAAAACTACTTCCAAAAACACCCTTGTCTATATAAAATGGAATGATAACACCTTCATAATCCTTTGGTATCAGTTCATATCCTCTGTGAAAAGAGTGTAGTTCTCCATCGGTAGTAATTTCACCTTCAGGAAAGATTGCCACAACACTTTTGTTCATAAGTCTTTTATGTGCCTCTTTAAAAGCATCTTTAAAGCCTCTTGGTGAAAGAGGAATAGCCTCACCTTTTTTAAAAAAAGGATGTAAAAACTTCCAATGGTAAATCTCTTTGTCCATCATAAAATTAATACGACGACTTACACCCAATTGTAAAATTATCCAATCAAGCCAACTCACATGGTTTCCTAAAAGAAGCACTGCTTTATCAGTAGGAATATTTTCCGAGCCATAATACTCATATTTATGGCGCACTAGCGAAAAAAGTTTCATAAATGAGAAAAACATCTCTACAACATAACGTCGAAGCAGTATATACATTAAATAGATTCCGACAAATCCCATAAGGTAAAAAAGGATGATAGCATTCATTCCAAAATAGGCAAAAATGGTTGTAAGACATAAAAATGAAAACATAAAAATATTTTGTATAAAATTATTTGCAGCGAGAATTGTTCCAAGATGGGTACGTGCTGAGAGGAGTTGTATTTTTGTACTTAAAGGAACAAGGATGAAAGAAGAAAAAATTCCAAAAGTAAAAAACATTACCGCCATTACTTCAATGGAATGCACAAAAGGAATCAAAAACACTAACACGGTAAGCATAAAAGCGCCCATGCCGGTAAGACCCATATTTACATACTCTTTTGAGAGTTTTGAAACAACAAAAGATCCAAAAACAATTCCTATTCCCGCAAGTGCCATAACCCCCTGCACATAAATGGTATTGGTAATTCCTAAATTATCTTTTGCATATTCACCAAAAATTGCCAAAACAACTTGAGAAATAGACCAAAAAAGGCTCAAAGCTACAATGGCATCAAAAATCTCTTTTTTTCGTGTCGCTGTTTTAAGGTTTTTAAAAAGGTACTCACCTCGTATATAACGCTTAAGTGTAAAATGCCTCATACTTGCATGAAGAACTTTTGTCGGGAGTCGAGAGGCACCAAACCATTCTATTAGAGAGCTACCAACAAGTAACCATCCAAGAGGTGCTATTCTTTGGAGGATTTCACTTTTTGTTTGCAAGGAGTCATCATACATATTTTCAAAGAGAACCGTATAAAAAATTATACCACCTAAAATAGCAACTGTAGTTGTTGCTTGGACGATACTATTACCTGTCGTAAGGAATTTTTCACCGAAAAGCTCCTTAATATATCCATATTTTGCAGGGCCATACAACGCACTCTGCATAGCAAGTAAAAATGTCATAACAAATGCAAAAATAAAATACCCATGATAATATGCATAGGTAATTCCAAGAGTAATAACCACTGCAAACGCAGCCGAGTACTCCATAATTTTATTTTTAGCAAAGCGATCAGCTAAAAATCCAGCAGGAGAGAACACAAGTATAAAAGGCAATAAAATGAGTGCATTTACAATTGCAGTCAATACAATTTGCGTACTCCCATCATACACTTTAAAAATGGTATTTTGTATAATTATTTTATGCCCTAAATCAGTAAAAGCATTTAAGAAAACGACAATAATATAATTCAATACACCTGTGATGGCAAGTACTTTCTCCTTTTGCATACTACTCTACATCATCTTCAACGGCAAGTGTGGTGCTCCACCCTTCATAATACCCTTGCTCTTTTTTCACTGCTTCAAAAAGATCTTCAACAACTCTTTTGATCTCCTCTTCATCTAAAGCATGATTTTTAACCAAAGCTACACCATTTTCAAAATCTTCACTGCTAATTTCATCTTTAAATTGAAATCCCTCAAGAGAAAGTGTTTCTAAAAAACGCTCTTTTTGCGTTGGTGTGGCAAAAGAGACATAGTGTTCAACAACGCGCGGTATTGTAATGTCATCTCCCTCTTCTTGCAGTAAAAACACAATCTTTTCACTCTGAATATGGGCAGCTTCAAGTTCTGATGGAACTAAATTTTTATAGTGAAAATCCCATTTAGAATCTTTTACAACACTACTTTCATAGACATAACCACTTTCACTTAACATTTTCGATACAAGAGGATTAAGTGATTTTGAATCTTCTGCATAGAAGTAGAGTTCATTCCAGCCATCAACAATTCGACTACCAACATACTTCGCATTCCCCTCATGTTCAATCGCAATTATAAGCGCTTCTTTCGTTTCTAAAAACTCTTCAAATTGCTCTTTTGAGTTTTTTTTATCATCAAATTTAATGAAAACACTAAATAGCCAGCTATATCTTTCACTATATCCATAGGCACTTGTGTCACTTTCGATGTAAATTTCATTACCCTCTTCATCAACGCGCTTAAAAAAATCTCTCATATCATCTCTCTTTATATATTTACAATTTCGTTTATTTCTAACCCAAAACCACTCAAACCTATAAAGTCAGTTTTTTTCAAAGAGGTAAGAAGATTCATTTTTGAAACACCAAATGATTTAATAATCTGTGCACCTATTCCAAACTCTTTTATTGCCGCATTATCCTGATGATTTGTTTTATTGATAAATACAAGCAGACCACTGTTTTGTTTTAAATATTCTATAGAGTTGATAAGATTGTTATACTTCTCTTGATTGAGAAGCAGCTCACAGTCAGGTATAACATTATGCACCCGTACATTAGCAGTCTCACCTGCATTGTAAAATAAAATAGCAGTATGTTCAATTCCATCATGATCTTCAAACAAATAGCGCTTCACTTTCACACCAAAAAATTCAATCTCTGAAACATCAATCTCTTTTACTAATCGTTCATTTGCCAATCTATACTCTACGATGTCAGAAATAAACACAGTATGTAAGTCATGTTTTTTTGCAAAAACATCCAAATCATCCCGACGAGCCATTTCACCATCTTCTTTAATGATTTCACAAATGACACCCGCTTCACTTAATCCTGCCAAACGGCATAAGTCAACAGAACCTTCCGTATGTCCAGTTCTTACAAGCGTACCACCCTCTTTCGCTATAAGAGGAAAAATATGCCCAGGCTTTACAAGTTCATCTGCGTTTGAGATAGGGTTTGCAAGTATCTTTATTGTATCATCTCTCTCTTTTGCAGAGATTCCTGTAAGTGCACTTTTTGCATCCACAGAAACCGTAAACGCAGTCTCATACGATGAAGTATTAGAACTCACCATAGGATTAAGTTCTAACCTGTTTGCAATAGATTTACAAAGCGCTACACAAATAAGCCCTCGTGCATGCGTTGCCATAAAGTTGACATGCTCAGGTGTAGAAAAAGCAGCAGCATACACTAAATCACCCTCGTTCTCTCTATCTTCGTCATCTATCATGATGACCATCTTCCCTTTTTTAATATCTTCTATAGCTCTTAAAACTCTTTCAACTGGTTTCATTATTTTCTCTTTATATGATTATATTTCTGTTGTATTTATTATATAAAAATATTCATTAAAAAGAGGTCAAATAAAAAATTTCACTTTTTTTCAAAAAACTCTTGACATTAAAAAAAAATTTGTCTATAATTTCGCTCACAAACACAGAGAGAACGTGTTTAAACACCGCGGAATAGAGCAGTTCGGTAGCTCGTCGGGCTCATAACCCGAAGGTCGCAAGTTCAAATCTTGCTTCCGCAACCAATTATTAACAATACAACTTCAAAATATTGGGGTATCGCCAAGCGGTAAGGCCGTGGCTTTTGGTGCCACTATTCGGGGGTTCGAATCCCTCTACCCCATCCACAACTTTAAATCCTTTAAATAGATACTTTCAAGCTACTGACTTTGTAAATGCCAGCTAATTTTACGCCATTTTTACTGACAATCCAGCTGACAGTTTCAGTGAATTTTTTAAATTATCATTTCAGCGAAAGATATTTATAATTTTCATGATTTTCTATTTTATCATATATTTGAATATATTTTTCTTTTTCTTGCAAGGCTTTAATGTTTAGGTGGCTCTAAATATCTTTATCATAAAGAAATTCTATTCTTTCATTTATTTTAGCAAGTAATTTTTGAACATTGATACCATTGAGAATAGTAAAAAATTATCAAAATATTGATATAATTTATTTGATAGATATAGATTTTATTTCCTTAAATCCCTCTTGTAAAATCTGGTTTGCAACACAAGCATCTCCATGTGTATGACTATGTGCATTGTATGCAAGCAATGCCTTAATTGTCTTCTTTGAAATATTTGCTTGCATACGCTTACTCTGATAAATTGGATAGACTTTCCCCTCAAAAATAGTTGCTATAGGAGATATATTTTTAAGTCTCTTGGGATCAATATTCAAAGGATTCTGCTCAAATATTGTAAAGTTCGCTTTCTTTCCAATTTCTATACTACCCATCTCTTTTTCTTTACCCATTGCGTAAGCTGCATCAATGGTCACAGCACGAAATGCTTCTTTGGAAGTAATACGTTCCTGAGGACCGAGTACTTTGGTTTCAGAAAGTCCTAGACGATTGACCGCTGCCCACATAAGTAGCATTGGACGTGCCGGCGCCATAGGCGAATCAGAGTGAAAAGAGAGCGGAATATGGTTATCTAACACTGTACGACCTCTTGCTATTACTTCAGCACGCTTTGCTCCTACACCAAATTTGCTGTACTGCTCTCCTAACACATAAGTATAAAAAGGATTAGAACTTATCAAAGCACCTAAATGAGATGCTCTTTTAACCTGATCTTTTTCAGAAAAGGCAAAGTGGTCAATCCTAAAACGATGATCATATCGCGGATATTCCCTCTGAAAATCATCAAGTACATCAAGCGTCTTTTCCATCCCTAAATCACCATTAACATGCACAATTATCTGATAACCTGCTCTCCAAAAAGGCCGCGCGGAATTCTCCAGGTCTTCGGGAGTCTGAATCCACTCCCCTTTATGACCATCCAGATAACCGTCCTTTAACTGCATTAATTGCGAATAGACTGCACCATCTGAGAAGAGCTTGACCTGATGCTGCATCCATTTAATATGCTTACCACCATGCTTTGCCATTTCCCGGACACTCTCAAGTGTTTTAAGAGGATTTTTCCCATTGTGATCATAAATTGAATTACCTGCCGGCACAAGATCATATTCAAAAGGCAAGGGACTAGATTCAAGAATCTGAATCATCGAAACAATCAGCTTTTTACTCAACTGAACACCAGGATCTGCACAAGCGGTAATACCTCCAGCATGGACATAGTCTCTTGCTCGCTCCATTCCCAACTTATATTTTTCAGGGGATGCGATAATAGGAAAAAGTTTGCCAATCACAAGATAGAGTCCTTTCTCCCAAACATGACCCTCTTCCCAATTGGCCATCGTAGAGGCTTCCCCTTTGTTTTCCCAGTCAGATTTTTTAAGCCCTAGCATTTCTAGAGCTTTTGTATTAAAGTACATTTCATGCACCGAACGCTGCCAAACAATAATCGGACGAGTACTAGAAATCTGTTCATCAAGCATCTTTCGATTTATCTTACCATGAAAATACTGATGATATCCCCATGTAAAAAGTAATTTATGAGGATCTTTGAGACTTTTTTCATACTCTTTGAGACGTTTCATATAAGCATCATGCCCTGTCACACCTTTTTCATCACCCCAAGGAAGCGACCAATCAGCAGGGGTAATAAACTTAGCATTAGAGACTAGTGCAAAGAGCCAAAGGTGCATATGTGGATCAATCAATCCCGGTGTCAAAACCTTATCAGAAAATCGTTTGTCAACGACTACATCCCCTTTTTGAAACCTCTTTTTCAGTGCATCAATAGAGCCAATACCAACAATTCGCCCATTTTTAACTGCCACTGCCTCTCCTGATGTTGTGGGTGACATAGTAATAAGTTTTTTAGCAACAAAAATTGTCACTGGATTCTTGGGCATTTGAGAACCTTCAAAAAGTTCTTGTACAGAAGCAGATTTCGGTTCTGCTGCCATAGAAGTCATACTTAAAGTTGCCATTAAGACAGCACCAAGAAATGAGAAGCGTTTTGTGATATGAGAATTGAGCATTTCTTTCCTTCATTAACAAAGTTTTTTTATGAAAACTTGTTATTATAGCAACTATTTTTCATCTTTGAAAGCACTTGGACGTATATTTTTAAAAAGTTTTACTAATGCAGCACTTAAGACACTTCCACCGGGTAAGAGCCAGAGTGCAGAAAGAAAGGTCATTTTTGAAATATCACCCAATTGTTCAGCCGCTTTTTTATACTCTTTGTTTTTGATGTGCTTAGGAATATCTTTGGTCTCTTGATACTCCTGTTTTAAACCATGATGCATCTTTTTAGAAAATTTTTTCAATTTATGTATCATTTATGTGCTTCCTCTTTTTTAAGACATGACCTTGAATATGTAAATATAATTTAGGGGGATTAATATTAGGAGTATTATAGCGTATGTTGTACCAACCTAGTGAGTTAGTACAACATT
>CAYRVR010000002.1:44322-55461 GCA_964427835.1 uncultured Sulfurimonas sp.
ATATTAGGAGTATTATAGCGTATGTTGTACCAACCTAGTGAGTTAGTACAACATTTATAAGTGCTTAAGCACTTCAGTAAATTAAAACTTACTTTTTCTTTTTGTCAGCTTTTTTCTTCGCTTTCGCTTTTGCTTTTTTCTTATCAGCTTTTTTCGCTTTTGTTTTAAGCACTTTTTTCTTCATTACTTTCTTAGCTTTTTTCTTATTTTTTTTCTTTTCAGCTTTCTTTTTCTCAGCTTTTTTCTTTGCCTTTTTTTTGTCTGCTTTTTTTGCTGCCGCTTTTGCCAATTTTTTTTCTAACTCTTTTTTCTTATCTTTTGCCATCACTAGCCCTTTAAGTATAATTTTTCATTACTATTAGTAATAAATTATAGGTATTGTACTTATTTTAAGAAGAAATGTCAATAAAATATAGTGTTAAGCTATAAAAGACTATACTTCGGGCATGACATTTATTGAATTTAAAAAACTCCTTTTAGATGCAGAAATCACTCTGCCAAAGTTTTCTAAACTTATAAAAGTAAGTGAAAAGAATATACAATCATACAAAAAAAAGGGTGAAGTTCCCAATGCTATAGCCGTTGTAGCACAATGTTTTGCGACTATGCATGCTGCAGATATTGACTATAAAGAAGTTATAGGTGCTCTTAATCTTCAAGCGAAAACAAAAAAAGGTGCAGGATTTGCAAAAACAAAAAAAGTAACACAAAAAGAGCAACCGACACCCTAACTCTAAAATGCTCTTTACATATACTTTTTGGTTTTATTTGTAGCCACGGCTTCTAGTGGGTTCTCTGGCCAGTAGTGTTTTTTGTACTTTCCTCGTAACTCTTTACGTACCTCAACATACGAATTTTCCCAAAAACTTTGTAAATCAGAGGTAATTTGAATCGGTCGCATTGCAGGTGTAAGCAGATGAATTTGTAAAGCCACTGTGTTGTTGAGCAATTGAGGTGTCTCTTTAAGACCAAACATCTCTTGTATTTTCACCTTAATGTATGGTTGCTCATAGACTTCATAGTTTATAAAAATGTAAGAACCACTTGGCACTTGCAAACGTGCGGGAGCAAGTTCTTCTATAAGTTCTCTCTCTTGCCAGGACAACATTCCCAAAAGCATACTTTGCACATCTAGTTTTTCCATTGCTCTCACACTTGTCACACCGGACAAATAGGGCTCTAACCAAACATCTAAAGAAGCCAGTAAAGCCTCTTCACTAAAATCTACAAAACTTCTGTGAAAATTTATAAAGTTCACTCTCTGCTGCAAAGCTCTTGCCTGCTTTGTCCAGTTTAATATTTCCGTCCCCTCTTTTTTCACCAAAGCAACAAGCAACTCTGTAAAATCCCGTTGTTTATCTAAGGGCATAGGTTTTGCATAAAGTTCCAGCTCCAAAAAAGTACACCTTTGCCGTGCTTCAAATTGTTTTGTCTCTCTGTTATACGTAAGAGACTCCTGCCTCACCAAAAAAGAGGCAAAATATTTTTCAATGGATGCAAGAGATATTCCCAGCGCCAACCCAATGAAAGAGTCCCGCTCTTTGGCATGTAAATTTGCAACAACCAAAAACTCCTCTCGTATCAATACATCATCATACAAAAGTCTTGCTCCCTTTGCATTGCTGAGTAAATATCTGTTATCATTTTTTGCTCTACGCTTTGCGAGTCTATCAGGGTATGCAAAAAGAAGCAATACCCCAAGCATCTCGATGGGAAAAGAAGTATTTTCTCCTACACTTTTTTGTATGCCTTTGAGCCTGCTATAATATAAATCAGCCTGTTTTATTACCTCTTTTGCTCTGTAACTATGCACATAAGAACTCTCAAAATCTCTCTGCATCAGTGCCTGAAACCTCGGCACTATATCGCTCTCATCCGCTGCGTTTAGAAAAATATCCTTTTCACTTATAAGTGCACTCAGCAAACAGGCTTCATAGGCAAAACCCAAATCATCTGCTTGTAAAATCATATATGCCAGACGGGGATGCAGCCCTAAACGCAGCGCATCTACTCCAAACGCAGTAATATTGAAAGAAGCATCAATCATATTCAAATTATGCAGAAGATTTTGCGATGCTCTCACAGCTTCCTTACTTGGTATATCCAACCACTGTAATTCATCAAAGCTATGTACACCCCACAGTGCCAAATCCAGACACAAAGCACTTAAGTCTGCCCGTAAAATTTCAGGTTTGGTTGATTTTTGCAAGATTTTACTCTCATGCCACATTCTATAGCACTTCCCATGAGAGAGTCGCCCTGCTCTTCCTGCTCTTTGTGTCGCTGCATCTTGAGAAATAAATGTCACATCAAGATGATCCATTGCATTTGCAATATTATAACGGGACTGTTTCTCCAAGCCAGAGTCAATAACAACCTGCACTCCTTCAATGGTCAAAGAGGTCTGCGCGATATTTGTCGTTAAAATAATTTTACGTTTTTCATAACGACGCAATGCTCTGTCTTGCTCTTTTTTAGCTAGTGATGCATGCAAAGGAAAGAGTAAAACATCATCATCGCTTATTATCTGAGTAAGCGCACGTTCTAACTCCTTTATCTCTTTTACCCCTGCCAAAAAAACTAAAATATCACCTCTATCTTCTTTTAAGGCCTCTCTCACTGCGTTTACGAGGTGAGCATTTAAAGAGTAGCGATCAGGCTGTTTTGTTTTTACATCAAGGTAACATATATCGACATCATAACTTCTGCCCTGCGATGTAACAATAGGTGCGTTTTGCAGTAAAAAAGAGAGTTCTTGCGCATTGAGAGTAGCAGACATAAGTAAAATTTTCAAATCATCACGCAGTAGTTCTTGCACCTGTAAAGTGAGTGCTAGTGAGAGGTCACTGTGAATACTACGCTCATGAAACTCATCAAAAATGACCATTGCCACATTATCAAGTGTTTGGTCCGCTTGCAACATCCGCACAAGAATAGCCTCAGTTACAACCAAAATCTTTGTTGCTTTGGTGTAACAACGCTCCATTTTTACCTGGTACCCAACACGTTGCCCTACTTTTTCACCTAAAAGCTTTGCCATTTGCGTAGCCACCATACGTGCAGCCATGCGTCTTGGTTCTAACATAATGATTATTTTACTCCCCAGCCAAGAAGCATCAAGAAGTGAAAGAGGAACAATCGTACTTTTCCCGGCCCCGGGAGGAGCTTGCAATATAACTCTGTTATGTTCGTTTATATTTGTCTGTAACGTAGCAAGAACATCATGTATAGGCAGTTGTTTCATAAAATCTAAGCGCTACTAAATGCCTAAATTTCTCATAAAATTCCCTGCGATTACTCTACTTCTTTGTTTAAAAGAGTCTGCAATTTGTGGTACATAGACACTATCAAGTGTTTGTGCAAAAAGTTCAAGCCATCGCTCAAATGCTTCTCTTGAAAGCCCTTGCAAGGCAACATGCGGAGCAAAGGGGTTTCCTTTATACTCAAAATCACCAAGGGCAATGGAAGCCCAAAAGTTTGTCAGCAGCTGCAAATGTGCTTGCCATGTATCACTTTTTAAATCATTACCTAATTTCTCTATAAAAAACGGTCCCACAAGATCATCTTTGAGTATTTTTGCATAAAATATTTTTACCATTTGATTGAGGTTCTCTTTTGTTACTTCATTGTTTAGCATTTTTTCTCATACCCTCTTTTCTTTTTCGTAAGTATAGCAAAGTTCTCCCTACTCACGCTTTTTTATAAAAAAGCAAATAGGTTGCAGGGAGAATGAGAAGTGTCAATAATGTTGAGCTTATAATACCTCCTGTAATGACCACTGCAAGTGGGTACTGTATTTCACTTCCCACACCACTTGCATACAAGAGTGGCAATATTCCAAAAAGCGTTGTAAACGCAGTCATCAACACCGGTCGTAAACGCAGCAGTGTTGCATCTTTGAGAAGTGTTTTTAACTCTACATCAGGATATTTTTCACGTAATTCATCAATAAAACTCACCAAAACAATACCATTTAAAATGGCAATAGCAAAAATTGCCAAAAATCCAACGATTGCAGAGACAGAAAGATAAATGCCACTCACAAGCAGTGCAATAATCCCTCCAATAAAACCAAAAGGTACGTTAAGCAGTATGATTAACGACTTCGTGAGTGAATTAAACGCAGTATAAAGCAGTAAAATAACCAATAAAATTGTAATAGGTATAATTATAAGAAGTTTTTTTGTCGCTTCTTGCATATTTTTAAAGTCACCAGCCCAACCAATATAATATCCTGCTGGCATCTGCACTTTTTCTTTTATAATGCGATCTGCTTCAGCAACAAATGAAGCAATATCTCTTCCTTGGACATCAATAGAGAGAACCATATAACGGCTTAGATTTTCTCGTTTTATAAAAGAGGCTCCTTGTAATACTTCTACTTTACAAACATCTGCTAATCGTACAATAGCACCATTTTTTGAACGGATAGTCAGATTTTTAATAGCGTCTATATCTTTTTTTGCTCCGGCAATCTTTGCAACAATACCAAAACGTTTTACCCCTTCAATTTTTTGTGTAACCTCTTCTTCTCCAACGCCATTACGAATAATTTGCATAATTTCTGCAACACTTATACCATAACGTGCCAGTGCTAAATAATCAGGAACAATTCTAATCTGTGCCTGTCCAAGTTGTGATTCTATCTCCATCCGCTCAAGACCATCAACACCCTGTATGCTTTTTTGGATCTCTTTGGCAATCTTATCAAGCTCTTTTTGATTTTCACCATAGATTTTAATCGCAAGCTCTGCCTTAACACCCTCTAAAAGTTCTTCAATGCGCATTGCAATTGGTTGCGTTGGAATAAACTGCACAAAATGAAAATGCTCCGCCAAATCCTTACTCATCTGCTCTGTAAGATGTGGTAAATCTTTTATATTTGGTTGAAGCGTTAAGAGAATTTCCATGTAGTTTGGTTGCGCCGTCTCTCCCTTTTCACTCCTGCCTATCATACTCAAAACAGAGCTGACACTCTGCGGATATTTTTGCAATATATAGTTTTCTATCTCTTTTGAAACATCTACAGATTGTGTAAGTGCCGTTCCTGGAATTGCTACAACTCTATACATAATGGACTCTTCATTAAGCGTTGGTAAAAATTCTCTTCCTTGTTGTGAGAGCATATAGGCTAATACAAGAAAGACAAGACTTACTACTGCAAGAATCTTCTTTGCATTGTCTAGTGCAAAAAGCAATACAGGAGTATAGACTTTTTTAATCCATCGCATTACAACATTTTCAGGTGATTGTGTTGGCTTTAAAAGCAAAAGAATTAAGACCGGTACAAGTACCAGCGCAACAAGCAAAGAGCCTAACATGACAAAGACAATGTTTAATGCCATTGGCACATAGAGTTTTCCTGCTAAACCATCTAAAGAGAGTAAAGGAATAAATACAGCAACAATAATTAAAATAGCAAAGGTTACCGGTGTTGCTACACCACTTGCCGCTTCTTTGACTATAGTAAACTTTGGTGCATCAGGTTTTTCATGCAAAAGTCGGAAGCTGTTTTCTACTATTACAATTGTACCATCTACAATCATACCAACCGCAATTGCCAGTCCACTTAAACTCATAAGATTTGCAGAAAGATGGAAGTAGTCCATCAATAAAAACGCTATGAGTAAAGACAGAGGAAGCGAAAGAATAACAATAAAAGCACTACGTAACTCAAATAAAAATAAAAAAAGTACTATGGCAACAAGCACTACACCACTAATTAATGCCGATGTCATTGTAGCTACGGCTTTATGGGTTATCACTGTTCGATCATAAAGTGTATCTATCTTTACACCTTTTGGAAGTGCGCTTTGCACAGTTGCTATTTTTTGTTTAATACGAGATACTACTTTTGCTGCGTTTGTCGCTGTTCTTTGAAGTACCATCCCCATGACAGCTTCTTTGCCATCAATGCTTACAGCACCAAAACGCGGAGCTACTCCGGGTGACACTGTTGCAACATCAGCAATGGTAACAGACTCTCCTTTGAAAGATTTGACAACAGTATGGCGTATATCATCAAGTGTTTTATAAAGTCCTGCACCACGTATAAGATAGGCTTCACGATTAAATTCAAGATACTGTCCACCAGCAGCTTGATTTGATGCGGCTAAAGCAGTAACTATATCATTATAAGTAATGGAAAAATCTTGTAGTTTTTGTGTATCAACAAGTACATTGTACTGTTTCTCATCTCCACCCCAACCAATGACCTCTTCAACACCACTAACACTTTTAAGGAGTGGTTTTACAATATACTCATGCATTTCATTTAATTCTTGCAATGAATACTTGCCCGTTGTATCTTTTATCTGATACCAAAAAACTTGTCCAAGTCCTGTTGTATTTGGACCAAGTTGTGGTTTTCCCCATCCTTTTGGAATATCAACGTTTGCAAGTCTCTCAGAAACAAGTTGGCGTAAAAAATAAATATCCATATCATCTTCAAAAAAGACTGAAACATACGAGAGACCAAAAATAGAGTTTGACATAATTAACTTCACCCCTGCCATTCCAGAAACAGCAGACTCGATAGGGTATGTTATGAGTTTTTCTATATCTTCTGCCGAATTACCGGGACTCTCTGTGTAAATTACCACCTGCTTTGGTGTAATGTCTGGAAATGCATCAATGGGAATTTCACGGTATGCCTTATATCCAAAGAGCGTAATGGCAACAAACGCAACAAGAACAAGTATTTTATATTTGAGCGATAGCTCTATAAGTTTTTCTAACATACTGCTATCCTTAATCCCCGTCACCCAAAGAAGATTTCAACAGTGCCGACTTGGCATAGTAACTTCTTTGGCTGACATACTCTTCACCAACTCTTAGACCTTTTATGGCAACATACTTTGCATCTTCTTTCATGATTTCTACAACACGAGGAACGTACGCAATTTCTCCCTTATTTGGAACAAATACGACCCATTCATTGTTAAAAAAAGAGAGCGCTGATTTTTTCACAGCAGGGTATGGCCTAGCTTCACCAAAATAGAGTCTCGATTTAATATATGCACCAATAAAAAGGTTTTTAACCTTTGTATCTACCCTTGAAAGCAGTAAAATTCTCTGCGTTTTAGCATCAATCTTTGGCAAAATTTTTGTGACATGTGTTACAATGTTTTTTCCTGCATACTCTACTACAACTCTATTACCGTAATTTACTTTTTGTGCATAGGCTAGTGGTAAGTAGGATTGAATATAATATGCCTGGTTCGTACTTATGGAGACAAGAGCGTCATCTCGCTTTACAGTAGCATTGAGTGGCTTTAAAAGTGCCGTGATACGACCATTTGTCTGTGCACGAAGTATAAACTTTGATGTTACCTTCTGTAATTTTTTTGCATCTATTCCCAAAGTAGCCAACTGTGATGCAAGCGTCTTTAATTTTGCCTCCGTTTGACTTTTTTGTATCGTGACAAGGTTTAATTTTTCCAAAGAGGCAATACCTTTTTTGTAGAGTTGCTGCGTTGCTTCATAATTTTTTTGTGCTGCCTTATACTGCATTTTTAGGCCAATATACTCTGCACTCATTTTTGATATAGCAATAGACTCTATAAGTGCTATTTTATCTCCCTTTTTTACGTTTTGTGCTACTTGTACAAAGTATCGTTTTACACGTCCTTCTACAAGAGAACTTGCCACCTGCTGTTCATTTTTCAATTGTATTACTTTTGCATTGAGTGCTACAGAGTTTTCAAACATATGCATAGACACCTGCTTCGTTGGTAATTGTAACTCTTGTGCCGACAAAACAAACTGTAAAGCCATAAGGGCCATTAGTATTTTACTCATTATACGCTCCTGTTTCATAGTTATAAAGGACTATGTCTGTATCTATTTTCTTTTGAAGAGCAATAGCTCTCTTTCGTGTTTGTATCATCTTGTTTTTCATATTTTGCAACTCCATAAGGTTGATATTTGCTATTTTATACCCATCTTCATACATTCCTAAAAGCTCCTTTTGTGAAGCGTATAGCTCCTCCGTAGCATCAAGCAAAGCTTCTAAGGAGTGCAACTCTTGTGTGAGTTGTTTATAACTATTATGCAAAGATAACGCTCTGTTTTTCAACATATACTGTTGTTTTTTTACTTCTATTTGTGCTAGTTTTTTCTCTTGTGTTTTTGTATTAAACAGCGCTAAGGGAATATCTACACCAACACGGGCAATCTTCTGTTGCGGTTCTTTCTCATATTCTGCAAAAAGATTAAACCATTCAACTTTATTGCCATATAACAAAGCCTCTTTTGCTGCTCTATTTTGTCTGCTTTTTATATACTTCAATTGTGTTGATGTTGCAAAATCTGTTTTTATATTCAGTTGGAATCTGTGCTTAAGTGATATATTTTCATCATCTTTACTTCCCGCGAAGCCAAGAAGACGATAGTATGCAGAAAGTTTTATGATTTTTTTTGCAGCAACGCTATTTTTTGCACTTAAAAGATCTACCTTCGTTTGATAGTACTTTATTTTTGCTATGGTACCTGCAACATAACGTTGTTTTGATATTTCTGTAATTTTTTGTGCAATCAAAAGCTCCTCTTGTGCCAATGTAACAGACTCCGATTGTGCTACATAATCGATATACAAAAGTGAAAGTTTTTTCACAAACGCAGCCCGTTGTAGTGATACATACTCTTTTGATTCTTCCATCGAAGCATCTGCTAGTGCCTTTTTATCATCTGCAATACCCCATAAACGCAGTGGTTGTGTGACTGCCATTCGATAGCCTGTATCACTGTTACCGCTATCGGGCCTAAAATCTGAGAATTCTAAAGAGAGCGTAGGATTTTTATAGCGTTGTAAAAGCTTTGCCTCTTGTGCTGAACGTTGTAAAACCAGTGCATTTGCTTGTAAATAGGGTGAGTTCTTGAGTGCTTTGTCTAGAAATGTATTGAAACTTTGTGCAGAGACAATACTACACATACCAATAAATACAATAAGGGTTTTAAAAAACATAATCATCCTTTTTTATTCTTTATGTTATAATCGCATAACAAATTAGTTATATAACTGTATTGTTATATATAAAGACTTACAAAGAGATTAAATGCAAGATATAGTAAAGTTATCAAAGATATTTAGTGATATCAACAGAGTAAAAATTGTAGCGCTTATACTACGTGATAAGGAGGTGTGTGTTTGTGAAATATGTGACACACTACAACTCTCACAGCCACTGGTTTCAAGGCACTTAAAGCAGATGAAAGCAGCAGATATACTGTGTGTTGAGAAGAGGGGAAAGTGGATGCTCTACTCGCTAATAAAAACACCCCACCCTCTTCTTGCATGTTGGAGTGAGGAAATCAAAAAGCACATCAAAGAGCTTCCTCAGCTTGTCGTATGTGAAACGAAATAGACTACGCTATATGAATATGTGAAGATTTACTTGAGTTTTTATGGATCATATTTTTTATCTGTTCGTTTGAATAATCTATATGATCAGTACTGTTTCCAAGAAGATCAAAACGGATTTGTACAGTTAGCTTTCCAAGCGCTTCGGAGAGTACTTCGCTATCATCTGCAAATGTCCCATCTTTTGAGATTTTAGAAATTATCTGCAAAAAGTTATTGTACTCATTTAAAACTTCAGGAGAAGCAAAAATTGCCAGCCTATGCGTTACAAACTGTAATTTTGTAATATCACTCTCTTTGAGTGTATGCTCAACAGACATATCTTCCATTAAATCAAGCAGACGTTCATAGGTATGTGTTTTTAACTCTAAAAACTTAATGTTTTGCTCTTTTTCTATCTCTACAGCTGTCTGTTTATTTAAAAGCAGTGCTGTAATAAATACCGTAGCAAGTGTCCCTAAAATAATAAGTACAATCTCTTGCGTAAAGGGTGTCGAATCTGTTACTTTATAGGCATAACGCAAATATGCATACCCTGCCACAAGAGTGATAAAGGTTAAAAGAAGGTAACCAACCTGTTTTGCAAATGTTGTCATGGAGTTTTATAGGCCTTTTTTATAATTTTGAGCCGAAAGTATAGTATAAATAACTCCCGACCTATGCTACTTTTGTTGCACTGACTCTTTTTCTCTCTCTTGAAGTGTAACACCTTCAAAAACAACCTTGTGGTGTGCAATAGCCCCACTTACCTCTTGCTCTTCTAAACGCAGCCCTTGTGGCACTGCTTCAGAATGGAGTTGAATCGCAGTTTGTTTAAAGTTCGGCTCACCAGATTTTGGACAAAAGCTCTCTTGTGTGAGAGCATTAACAAGTTGTTCGTTAAAGTGAAACGGTACAAAAACAGTTCCCGGCCTCACACTGCCTGTCACGCGAACAATCACATCATCCACTCGACCACGAGGGGAAGAGAGGCTCATTCTATCACCTGATTTTACTTTGAGTTTTTTTGCATCACTCGGGCTAATATCCACCCACGCTTCAGGTGCTAGATTGTCTAAGATATCAATATCTCTTGTTTTTGTACGCGTATGCCACTGCTCTACCGTTCGACCAGTATTTAAAATTACAGGAAATTCAGGACTAGCAGGCTCTGACATTGGATGCCACTCTAAACATAAAAGTTTTGCTTTTTGGTCTGGAGTTCTATAAGGAATATCTTTTGTATAGAGTCGCTTACTTCCTTTTGGAAACTGCTCATTACATGGCCATTGAATACCACCTAACTCTTCAATAAGTTCATAACTCATACCACTGTAGTCACACAACTGCCCTTTAGAGACTTTTTTCCACTCTTCAAAAGCATCACGAGGCTCACTCCAATTAGCAAAAAGCATCTCATTGACACCCTCAAAATATTTAGAAAACTCTACAATGATGTCAAAGTCACTTTTTGCATTTCCATACGGTTCAACTGCTTTGTTGGCTTTATTACATCGGCGTTCTGAGTTTGTATAAGTTCCCTCTTTTTCACCCCAGGTCGCTGCCGCAAAGATGACATCAGCAATCTGAGCCGTATCACCCATAAAGGCATCTTGAACTACAAGTAAGTCAAGTTTTGCCAAGGTTGCACGGAGTTTTTCTTGATTGACAAAACTTACAAGTGGGTTTGTTGCTGTTATCCAGAGTGCTTTAATTTCACCTCTATCTATAGCTTCAATAATCTCAGCATATTTATACCCTCTCTCACGCGGAATAATCTCCTCAGGAACATTGACAAT
>CAYRVR010000003.1:0-8834 GCA_964427835.1 uncultured Sulfurimonas sp.
AAAAAACTCATCAAATACAAAACAACTTTTTAATATTTCACGAGATAATTGTCAAGATAGCTATCATATTGAAGACGAAAAAGAGTTAGAAAAGAGTTGGTTTGAAGGTAAAAATCTCTGTGGAATATCTGCTGGAGCATCAACACCTGACTGGATTATTCAAAATGTTGTTGATACAATTGAAAAAAGTGAGAAAGTTTAATACCAATATAATCATAATTAAGGTATAATCACGCAATTTTTATGTAACAGAGGATAGGTAATGGCGTTCGATAACGAATCATTTGAAGAAGAAGAAAATTTTGCAGAGATGTTTGCTGCAAGTGAAAAACAACAAGAAACAAGTCGTACTGTAGAAGGCGAAATAGTAGAGATACAAGCTGATGAAAACAGAGCATTAGTAGGTGTAGGTGACAAGCTAGAGGGTATATTAAGCCTTGATGAGCTTCGTGATGAAAATGGTGAACTCAAATATAATGTTGGTGATAAAATCAAAGTATTAGTAATGGGTTACTATAATGAGCGTCCTAAAATTTCACACAAAAAAGTTTTAGAGCAAGAAAAAACAATTGAGTTCATTGATGCAAACAAAGATGACTATGAAGATTTAGTTGTTGAGGGTGTAATTACAAAGAAAAATCGTGGTGGATATGTAGTAGAAGCTGATGATGTTTCATTCTTTATGCCTCGTTCACTCGCTGCGTTTAAAGAGAGTGATGATGTGGTTGGTCGTAAGATTAAAGCACAGGTTATTAAAATTGATCCGGAAGAAAACTCAATTATTCTTTCTCGTCGTAAACTTTTTAATGAAGAACGTAAAAAGAAAAAAGAAATTATTGATCAATTGATGGCAGAAGATGTTGTTGTCGAGGGTACAATTAAAAAAATTACAAGCTATGGAATGTTTGTAGATGTTGGTGGTGTAGATGGTCTTGTGCACTACAATGAAATTAGCTACAAAGGTCCAGTTAACCCATCAAAACTTTACAGTGAAGGTGATGTTGTAACTGTTAAAGCAATCTCTTATGATAAAGATAAACGTCATTTATCACTTTCTATTAAAGCAGTACAACCAGATCCATGGGCTGAAGTTGAATCAGAACTAGATGAAGGTGATACTATCACAGTAACTGTTTCTAATGTAGAATCTTATGGTGCATTTGTTGATTTAGGAAATGATATAGAAGGTTTCTTACATATTTCAGAAATTACTTGGAACAAAAATGTAAAAAATCCTAATGATTACTTAGAAGTAGGTCAAGAAATTGATGTTGAAGTTATTGAGATTAATTCTGAAACACATAAACTCCGTGTATCTTTAAAACGTCTTCTTCCAAAACCATTTGATGAATTTTTGAAAAACTTCAGAGAGGGTGATGTTGTAACAGGTGTTGTCACTTCAATTACTGATTTTGGTGCATTTGTTCGCATTGGTGGTGTAGAAGGTCTACTACATAATCAAGATATCTCTTGGGATAAAAATACAAAAGCTAGAGATGTATTAAAATCTGGTGATGAAGTAGAAGTAAAAATTGCAAAAATAAATGCAGAAGATCAAAAAATATCTCTTAATCGTAAAACATTGTTAGAGTCTCCTATTGATAAATTTGCAAAAACGCATAAAGTGAACTCTGTTGTTACTGGTACAATCCGTGACATTAAAGATTTTGGCGTTTTTGTTTCTTTAGAGGATGGCGTAGATGCTTTAATTCGTGATGAAGATTTAGCACCACTAAACAAAGAAGAGTTAGAAATTGGACAAGAGATAGAAGCAGCAATTGCTAATATTGATACACGTCGTGACCGTATCCGTTTATCTGTTAAAAAATTGGATTACATTAAAAATCAAGAAATGCTTGAAGAGATTAATGATAATGAATCACACTCTTTAGGTGATTTAATTAAAGATAAATTAACGAAGTAATTTCTTTAAATGCAAAAGATTATAAAATGGTTTGCTCCTATTGTTTCAATAGGAGTGGCTATTTTTATAGTCTATTTTTTAATTTCTATCAATTCTCAAAATGTTGTTTTAAAGGATAAACCTTTAGGTCTTCAGGAGGATGCAAAGCAAATACAAAAAGAGAAGAGTTGGTTATCACACTTTTCAAAGTCAAAAAAATTAGGGTATATGTATCCTGTAAATGAGATTTATCTTAAAGTTGATCTTAATGAAAAAATAACTAAAACTATAACCTATAAATTATCTGCCAATATCAAAGACCCTTATCAATTATTTTGTTTACAAGAAGAATTACAAGGGCGTCATTTGAAATATTTTTTAAAAAAAGATAAATTAGGTGTAGATTTACTTATTTATTCACGGAATGTAAATAAATTGAAAAATTTAGTCGGTGTACTAGAAAATTATAAAATAAAAGCTCGTGTTGAGCTATATAAAGAGGATTATTAAATGCAAAAATATACTGTAGTAGTTTGTGATCATATACACACAGCTGGGCTTGAGATGCTCGAAAATGATGAAAATATCAATTTTGTTATGGCAGCAGATGTTGATAAAAAAGAGCTTGTAGAAAAAATTATTCCTACTGCTGATGTGGCGATTACAAGAAGTTCAACAGATGTTGATGAATTTTTTATTGAGCATGCTACAAATATGAAAGCTATTGTTCGTGCAGGTGTTGGTGTAGATAATGTGAATATTCCTGAGTGTTCTAAGAAAGGTATTATTGTAATGAATGTACCAACAGCGAATACGATTGCTGCTGTGGAAATGACTATGGCACACATGCTTTCATGTTTTAGAATGTTTCCATACTCTCACAATGATTTGAAACTCAACCGTGTATGGAAACGTGAAAAATGGTATGGCTATGAACTCAAAGGAAAAAAATTGGGTGTAATTGGTTTTGGTAATATTGGTTCACGTGTTGCAAAACGTGCAAAAGCATTTGAAATGGATGTTGTTGCATTTGATCCATATATCAATCCTTCAAAAGTTACTGATTTAGATATGACATATACGAAAAATTTTGATGATATTTTAGCATGTGATGTAATTACTATTCATACGCCAAAAAATAAAGAAACAATTGGTATTATTGACAAAGAAGAAATTGCTAAAATGAAAGATGGTGTGGTTTTAATTAACTGTGCGCGTGGTGATTTATATAATGAAGATGCTTTGTATGATGGATTAAAATCAGGTAAAATTCGTTTTGCAGGTATTGATGTGTTTGGAAAAGAACCAGCAATCAATAATAAACTTCTTGATTTAGATAATATTGTAGTCTCTCCACATCTTGGTGCAAATACCTATGAATCACAGTATAATATAGGTACACAAGCAGCAGAAAATGCAATTGCTGCTGCAAAAGGCATTGCATATCCAAATGCAATGAATTTACCAATTGATGAGTCTAAAATTCCTACATTTGTAAAACCATTTTTAGAAATGGGACAAAAAATCGGATTTTTAGAGTCTCAAATAAATAAATCTCAAATTATCTCTATAAAAGTAAAAGGGCAAGGTGAAATTGCAAAGTATGTTGATTCTCTTGCTACATTTGTAACTGTAGGTGCAATGAGTCACAGTAATGAGTCTATTAATTATGTAAATGCTGATTTTATTGCTAAAGAGAAAGGTATAGAGATAGAAACTGTTGATCTTGGTGACTCTGAGGTTTATAAAAATCTTATTACTATAAAACTGACAACAAATGAAGGTACAACTTCTATCTCTGCAACTATTTTTGAAGACGGTTTACAACGTGTTGTTTCTATTGATGGTTTTGATAATGAAGTTGCACTCAAAGGAGATATGATTCTCTTTAAAAATAATGACGTTCCTGGTGTTATTGGAAGTGTAGGGACTATTCTTTCAAACCATAATGTAAATATTGCTGATTTCTCTTTAGCTCGCAATGAGAACAAAGAAGCCCTTGCAGTGATTTTAGTTGATAACGTTGTCAATGATACAGCTTTAAATGAATTAGCAGCTCTTGATGCTTGTATAAGCGTTAATTACGCTCGTTTATAATCTCCTTCTTTTCTTCTTCCTCTTCAATTTTTAGCCACTCTTTATGAGTGGTTTCTTTTTTTTATATGAGTATCTGACCTTATGAACTTTTACAAAAAAGTTTACTTTTTGTAGCTTTAGTGTGTAATATCAGTGAGTATATATGCAAGTGGCAGAATATAAATATAGGGGAAGATTTTTATGCTCTCTAGCGTAAACTAGAGAGAGAAAAAGAGAAAAACCTGTTAGACAGGCTCTTCTATTGATACAGCTTTTCTTTCATGAAAGTGGAAGTGACTCTCAAGATCTGCTATATTTAAAAGTACAGGTACAACTATAAGTGAAGCTACAACTGCAGCTACCGTACCGAATATGAGTGCAACACCTAATCCACCAAATACAGCATCACTTGCAAGAAGCGTTGAAGCTAGCATAATCGCAATAGCTGTAAGGAAAATTGGTTTTGCACGTGTTGCACTTGCATAGGCGATTGCTTCAGCTTTATGCATACCTTTCTCATCCATTAATGCCTTCGTAAAATCAATGAGTAAAAGTGAATTACGAGAACTAATACCAATAAGGGCAATAAAACCAATCATTGAGGTTGCTGTGAGGAAAAATGTATCAGCAGTAAAGAGATTCATAATCCAGTGTCCAACAATTACACCAATGATTGAAAGGAATGATCCAAGAAGTATAATACCACTGAGTGTATAACTTTTATAGTAGATAACCATAAGGAGGAATATAAGGATTAATGCAGCAATAAACGCAGCACCTAAGTCTCTAAAGGTGTCTAGCGTTACTTTCATCTCTCCATCCCATTTGAGTTGATAGACATCACCAGTTGTTTTATCTTTGAGTTGTAGGTCAAATAAACCTGTTTTTGTAATATCATACTCATTAGTAAATGTTTTTAAAATTGTATTTCTTGCTTTAATGAGAGGATAAACCTGTGAAACCATATCTGTCTCTGCCATAACATTTGTCATTTGATGCAAATCTTTTGTCATGATTTTTGGATGTGATTTTGTTGGAATAACCGTGACAAGTTCAGTAACAGGCACCATCATGCCTCGTTTGTTCATTAGTTTTAAAGATGTAAGTTTCGCTCGTACTGAATCCAAATCTTTTCGAGTAAATCGTTTTGATTTATTTGAAAGAGAAAGAAAAAGAGGAATTTGATCATCATATTTTGATGAATTTTTTACAGCAATGTCCATACCTTCAAATGCAATATAAATAATGTCGTTAATCTGTTTTACAGAAACACCTGATTTTGCAGCTTTGGTTGTATTGACTTTTAAATCAAATGTTTTATAGATCTCATCTTCCATTGTATCAATATCAACTAAACCTTTTGTTGATTGGAATACTTTTTCCACTCTTGAAGCGAGTTTTCTGATTCCATTGGCATTATCTCCATATATTTCAGCAACTATTGCAGAAAGTGTTGGAGGACCAGCAGGTGGCTCAACAAATGATATATGTGTATCAGGGTAAAGTTTCTCACAAGCATTTTGGATAACCGGTCGCATCCTTTGTACCATTATATAAGATGGTTCTTCTCTTTCATGTTTTTTTGTGAGGTTCAGAACAATTTCTGCGACATTTTCAGAGTTTTTAAATTGACTTCCCTTAATAAGTCCTGCAAAATCAAGTGGTGATCCCATACCCAAAAAGACCTCTGTGTTGAGTACTTCTTTTTCTTGGGTTACATACTTACTGACACATTGCGTTACCTGTTGCGTTTGTTCTATAGAACTCCCATTTGCCAATGTAACATAAATATTAAACGTATCATTGTTTTTACCAGGAAGCATTTTTGCTTTTACTATTTCAGTTGGGGCGATCATTAATACTGAAAGTATAAAGGCAATAAGCGTACCTATAAGTACTACTCTTCTTTTAGTTTTATTTTGAATGATGTTGAGTAGTATGATTTCAAATTTTTTAAACATTAATGTTCTCCTTTGCTAAGGTCAGGACGTTTAAGCATTCTAACTGCTAAATATGGTGTAAAAATATATGCTACAAAAAGTGAAGCAATAAGAGCAACTGGTACATTTTCAGGGATTGGTTTCATAAACTGACCCATCATACCACCAACAAATGCCATAGGAACCATTGTCATAATGATTGCCAAGGTTGCAATGTTTGTTGGAGCTCCGATTTCATCTGTCGCTTTTACCATCAACTCATCATCTGTTAAATGAGCAGAGTCAACTGAATGGTAATGTCTATGAATATTTTCAATAACAATAATCGCAGCATCAACAAGTAAACCTAAAGCAAGCAAAAATGCAAAGAGTGTAATACGATTAATTGTTTGTCCACTTAAATAGGCAACAAAAAGAGTAATTGCTAAAATAGCAGGTACGGTAAATGTTACAATGAGAGACTCTCTCCAGCCAAGTACAAAAATAAGCAAAACAGCGATAATTACAATAGAGAGTATAAGGTGCATAACAAGCTCATTTACGGCATCATCAGCACGTTCACCATCATTTCTTGTAATGACATAACTAATACCATTCTTTTTAAGTACATCTTGGTACTTTTCAAGACTTTTTTTCACTTCTTCTGCGATAGTTACGGCATTTGTACCTTGTAATTTTGAAACAGTCAGTGTAATCTGCTTTTCAAATGGTGAAAATTTGTCTTTTCCTTCTCGAACAGCAATAAGAGCAGATTTAAAGTTTTGGATGTCATAAGAATTTTCAACTTTTGCTACTTGTTTTAAGTAAATTGGTGAACCCATATATTGTGCGACAATAATATTTCCAACATCTTTGACAGATTCAATGGCATTTTGAACACCCATAATAACGATTTTATTATCTTTTGTTCTGTTTTTTACAGATGGTACATTGTAAGCAATAGATTGGACTGATTTCATAATCTGTCCCATTGATAGGTTATAACCAGAGAGTTTATTAAGGTCAACTTCTATGTTAAATTGGTGTTTATGTCCACCTTTTAGTGCAGTTACCGCAACATTTGGTAAACCATTAATTTTATGTTGTATTTCTCTTACTTTATCATAGAGCTGTGTTTGATTGAGTTTTCCATTGGAGTAAAATGCTATACTAAGAATTGGAATATCAATATCAATGTCGAGTGGTTTAATCAGTGGATTTTGTGCTCCTTTTGGAAACATATCTGAATTTTGCATGATTTTATCATACACTTTTAGGTTTGAGGTCTCTTTATCTTGACCAATAAAAAAGGCTGCGTTTACAATCCCTACATTGTCCATTGCTGTACCGTAAATATGCTCTACACCCTTAACTTCTTTCATCTTACGCTCAAGTGGTTTAACGATTATTTTTTCAACTTCTTTTGCAGTGGCACCTGGAAGTGCAACGATTACGGTAGATCCACTAACAACCATTTGGGGATTTTCTTCACGTGGCATAATTTCAAGTGAAAGATACCCTAGGACTAAAAGAGAAATTCCCAAAACAAGCGTAAGGGGATTTCTTAAAAATGTTTTGGCAAGCTTTCCTGCTGAATCCTTAGGTTCGTAAACTTTATGATGTTTCATAATTACTTTCCTTAGTTAATTGTTACAGTAGCATACATACCTGGATACACTGATCTACTATGTGGTTTAAATGATATTTTTACTTTAAATGTATGTGTCATTGGATTTGAGTTTGGAATAATTGCACTTACACGTCCAATCTCTTTAATTTTTTGTGATGGAATATAGATCATTACTTTTTTACCACGTTTTAATTGTGTTAAGTCACTCTCTGCAACTTCCACTAAAACTTTAAGATCACTCAAATCAGAAAGTATTACAGCCGGCATACCTGGCATTGCCATTTCACCAACTCTTACATTTACTTTTATAACGACGCCATTGTTCGGTGCTGTAACATTTAAGTACTTATATTGGTTTTCAACTTCTTTGAGACGCTCTTTAGCTTGTGCAACTTGTTTTTTAGAAATTTCTACGAGGTCACGCAAATTTTTTGCAGCAAGCGCTAAGTTTTCCACTTCATAACGTGAAACCATATCTTTTGCAAGTAATCTTTTGTTTCTGTCGAGGTTAAGTTTTATATTTGTGTATTGGTTCTCATACATTTGTAAAGAGAGTTGTGCTTGTGAAATAGCAAGTTCAACTTGTGATTTTGCAGCATCGATTTCTTTTGAATCAATTTTATAAAGAAGCTGCCCCTTGTGCACATAATCACCTTCAGATACATTTACACGTGTTACAAATCCCATAAAACGACTTGTAATCATTTTCTTGTTGTCTGATATAACTGTTCCTGAGAGTGTTAAAGTTTCTGCAATAAGTGCAGCACTCAGTGCCAATAGTAGTAGTAGTTTTTTCATGCTAATTTTCTCCGTTTGCTAATTTTTCTAAAGCAAATACTTTTTCAGTACGCTCATTTTTTGCTTTTTGTAGTTGTAAAATTTTCTCTATTTGTAATGATTGTTTAATGATTACATCACTCATCGAGACAAGTTTTTCTTTATATCGGTACTCATAATTTTCATAGATAGCGTTTGCAAGAGCTAACTCTTTTTTCAAAGAGGCAATTTGTGCATCACTACTTTTAATTTCAGTACGTATTTTTGCAATTTTAAGAGCGATTCCCTCTTTGGCAAGTTGCACTTGAGAAGTCACTTTGAGACGCTCTAGTTTCGCTTTTTCAAGTTTTGCAGCATCTGCTCCACCATTAAAAAGATTCCAAGTAAGTCTTGCACCAACCATATATGCTTTATGGTCACTTGCATCACCTAAAAAAGTATTATCTGCAGTTGAGAGTTCACCAAATGCACCGATTGTAGGGTAAAATGCACCTTCAGCAGCACCTTGCATTGATTTTCTTATTGCTAA
>CAYRVR010000003.1:8934-34784 GCA_964427835.1 uncultured Sulfurimonas sp.
TCATAGTAACTTTTTCTTAATTGGTATTTTTTTTCATTGATGACTTTGTCTTTGTCAAGTGCTTTAAGTTTTGACATCTCTTTCATAATATCTTCATAGTTTGAAATGGCAAATCCGGCAAAAAGAGGTACTTCATATTTGATGGCACTTTTAAAAAGATTTCTATCTTCAGGATAGTTTAAATCATTTGGTTGTACTTGCAAAATATTTGGGTTTGTCAAACTAAACTCACTAAAACCAAAATCAGCAAAACTTGCTTCACGCGATGTGAGTTTAAATCCAAAAACATTTAAGGCATCATTTGAGCGTGCAACATCTTGTTGGAATGTGAGTTTTCCCCAGTTCATTCCAGAAGCGGTACCTTCACTTGCTTTGGCAGCTTTGGCATCAATTTTTGCTGCTTTAATTTCTAAGTTTTGATTTGCAAGTATTTCTAGGGCTTGCTCAAGTGGAAGTCCATTTTCTGCACTTTCTAAATCTTTTGTGGAAATTGTGTATTTTGACATATCGAAGCTTGTATTTGTCTCTTTAATTGCATCAAGAGATAAATCATCTACTACTGGAGCTTGCGTGAGGTTTTGTTCATTGGAACAGTTGTTTTCTATTGCAGCTGTTTTTGGATCAGTGGAAATGTTTATATTTTTAGGACAATTTGAAAATCTACGTTTGTATGTCATTGCAACAAGTGCTTGTTTATACTGTTTCTTTAGTTCTTGGAGTCGTTTTTGTGCGGGTGCATATTTGTCAAAGCATCCACATCTGACAGTCTGTGTTTTATCTAGAGTAATGACCTTACAGTCTTTTGGATATTCTTCTCCATACAAATCACTCTTTTGTTGAGATGTATAACTACTGAGTAGTTGCACAGTATAGCAGGTCTCATCTGAGGCTGCGTTTGCTACTGCTGTGAGAAAAAACAGAGTTGCTAAGAATTTTATCATTTCTATCCCTTCAATTATTTCTTTTATTTGTGTAAATTTAACACAAAATTATAACATATATATATTTAAATAATATCACAAAACCATCAAATTTTTAAATATAAAAAGAAGTTGTATTATAAGAAAAATATATAGTATAATCTTAAGTTTATTTGATTAATATACATTTTTTACTTCTATTAAAAGGTGATTTATTTTATGTCAAATGCTTGTCCGTTGAATTTTCAGAAAGTGGATTCTAATGTTTCTCGTTTTAGCGCTTTATTTGTGGCTATTTTGGTAGTAATATACCTTAACACATCTAATGTCTATATACTTTTTTTTCTTTTTATCGATTTTGTTGTAAAACTTTTTTTAAAGCCTGGAATGTCTCCTATTATGATGTTAGCAGAATTTTTGAAATCTATTTTTCATATTAAGACAAAATATGCAGATGGAGGGGCAAAAAAACTTGCCGGCTATTTTGGACTTTTTTTTGTTACTGCTCTAATTTTCGCTCATTACTTTGATGTTTGGTTACTCTCTTTAGCCATTGCAGCTATTTTTTTAACGTGCTCATTACTTGATGTCTTTTTTGATTATTGTATAGGATGTAAAATTTATTTTATAATTAAAAAAATCTATCCTGACTTTATGAATAATCTTTAAATAAGAGTGTGCTACAATCGTGAAATTAAAGGGATTGTTATGACACATTTAAAGCGATATATAATTTTTATTCTTATTCTGTTGATGGGTATATTACTGTTTTTGTTTATAAATCAAAAGCAATTACAACGTATGAAAGAAGTTGCTTCAAGTATGTACTCTACATTAAATAACAGAGTCAAATGTGTTGAGTCTTCTGTGAAGTATTTACATCTGAGTGTTGTAAAGGTTTTAAAACATCAAGAATATTATAGTGGTATAAAACTTTTTAAGGTTTGTGGTAAAAATGGGAATTATACTTATACAAATATTCCCACTCAAAATCTGAGTAAGGCAAAAATAGGACTTATAGGGTGGAGTGCAGATGGAAATTATACGCGTTATTTTACAGAACAAAAGGCTTTATTTTCTTTAGCAGATAATTTTAGACTAATTTCTCAAGAACACCCAATATTTGCATGGGTTTACTATTTTTCAAAACATCAATTTTCCATGGTCTATCCGTATGTCTCTACAGATGATTTTCCTTTTACTCCAGAATTGGAAAAAGAACCTTTTTTTAGAGATGCAACGCCGAAGTATAATCCACAAGGAAGATTGTTTTTTACACCTTTATACCAAGATAGTATTGGAAAGGGTCTTATGGTGACAATCGGTAAACCGGTTTATGTAGCAGGGAAATTTATGGGAACTGTTGATATTGATATTCCACTCAATCATCTTGATAATCTTCTATTTAAACTCGACAATCTTCACAACACAACCTTCATTTACAATACAAAGCTACAAATTTTAGGAAGTAATAATCTCATTAAGGATTTTAATAGAAGCATGATTTATAAAGTAAGTGACTACCTGCAATTGCCAGAAATTGCTAAAGATGATTTTTCAGATACTATACAATATAGTGATGGAAAATATATTTATACAAATAAAATGCAGGATGCCCCTTTTACTTTTGTTTATTTCCAAAGTGCATATAGTATTTGGTTCACCTCAATGGTTTATGTTTTAGCTATTTTACTATTAATAGTGTTCCTTCCCATAGCTTGTATAAAATGCTATCGCTTAAAATAGTTATTAAATCTTTTTTATTTATATGGTGTTAGTAGATTTATAGTATAATTTTTTAAAAAAGAAGTCTAATATGATTAAGAAGATTATAACTTATCCCCAAACTCCAAGTTTAGAATTTGGGGCGAATGTGCGTCATTTTGACGATACATTATTTACCTTGATTCAAGACTTAAAAGATACCATTGAAGCAAACTCCCTCAATGCTCTTGCTGCGTTTCAAATAGGTTCACCTTATAATGTAATTGTTATAAAAGAGGGTGACGATTATATTGAATTAATTAATGCACGTGTGATTAAAAGAGATGGAACAGTTGAATGTGTTGAAAAAACAGCATATTTTCCAGGTATAAGTGCAAAAACAAAACGCTACGAAAAAATAAAAGTGATGTATGAAGACAGGGAAGGAAATCAACAGTTTTTGGATGCTGATGGTGAACTTTCTATTACTATCCAAAGGAAACTTGATTACTCTTATGGTTCAAATTTTCGTGTGCGTTTAGATGATAAGGAGCGTGCTTTGCTTGATTCTAAATTGGAATTTGGAACAGATGCCATTACCGACAATGGTTGTCCTACTGTTTTTAAACGCGATAAAATACTCCATACATTTAAGTACAGTTTTGTTGCAGGAGTTGCAGGAGTTGGTCTCTCCTTCTTTCTGAGTGGCAATGCTCTTGAAATTTTAAAAAGCATTGAAAATTATGGAATGCTTTTTATGTTAGTGCTTTTAGTTGTCTATTTCTTTTATGCACAGTATGAAGGGCGTCAGTATAAAAACTGTAGCTCATGTCAAATTGGAAACATAATCGGTGTTACTGCTATTTCTTTGGCAAAACTTGCGCTTCTTTTTGGTCTAAATTATTTTCTTTTATGGTAAATAAAGTAGTCCATCAAAAGCTTTTAGAGTGGTATGAGATGTATGGCCGGCATGACCTTCCATGGCGTAACAGTGATAATATTTACCATATTTATGTCAGTGAAATTATGCTACAGCAAACGCAGGTCTCTCGTGTAAGAGATGAGTACTATCCTCAATTTTTAGAGCGTTTTTCAAGTTTGGAAGTTCTTGCGCAGGCTGAAATTGATGAAGTTTTTTCTTTGTGGAGTGGGTTAGGGTACTACTCACGGGCGAGAAATCTGCATAAAACTGCACAGCTTGTTCCAATGGGGTTACCCGTAGAAAAAAAAGAACTCCTAAAGCTTCCCGGCATTGGAGAATACACAGCAAGTGCAATTTGTAGTTTTGGTTACAGACAAATAACCCCTGTTGTTGATACAAATATAGCAAGAGTGCTCAAACGTTATTTCGCATTGGTAGATGTCAAGGAAAAAAAGGTGATAGAGTATGCAACTGCATTTCTAAACGCAACCCATACCCGTGAACATAATCTCGCTTTGATGGATTTGGGTTCTATGGTATGTTTGCCAAAAAATCCAAAATGTGATATTTGTCCGCTGCGTTTAGAGTGTAAAGGAAGGGAAGAACCTGAGCTCTATACACAAAAAAAGCGTACTGTTTATGAGTCACTTGAACTGTTTTATGGAGTTTGTATAAAAGACAATAAAATAGCTTTGAAAGTCTCAACACAAAAACTCTACAAAGGTATGCTTGTACTACCTGAAGTCGATCCTATAGAGGAGAAGTTTATAGCAAAATTTAAACACTCTTATACAAAATATAGATTAGATGTTCATTTATATGAGCTTGAAGAGATTACAGGTGAAATTGTATGGTTGGAATTGGAAAATTTTGAAAATGCACCTATTTCATCACTTACAAAAAAGGCAAGTCGCTTTTTTTAATGAAAATAAGTAGCTTTTTTGAGTAAAATAAACAAAACAAACCAAATGAAATGATATTTTAATATGAAAAAAAATAAAATATCATTAACAAAACAGAGATAATCAAATAAAAGGAAGAATGGATGGCTGTAAAAGTAGCAATAAACGGAACAGGTAGAATAGGAATGATTGTAGCAAAAATTGTTACAAGTAGAGATGACATTGAACTTGTCGCAATCAATACAACTGCAACACCTGAAATGTTAGAGTACCTTTTTAAATATGATAGTGTACATAGTGGTGTAGAAGCAAAAGTTATTGATGAAAAAACAATAGAAATTAATGGAAAAAGAGTTGTGATGAGTTCGACTCGTAACCCAGAAGAACTTACTTTTGGCAAAGCTGGCGCTGAAGTTGTCATTGAGTGTACCGGTGTGTTTTTAACTACTGAAAAAGCGCAGGCATATCTTAAAGACGGTGTGAAAAAAGTAGTAATGAGTGCTCCTGCAAAAGATGATACTCCTACATATGTATTAAATATAAATACAGATGCATACAAAGGTGAGGCTATTATTTCAAATGCAAGTTGTACAACCAATGGTCTTGCTCCTCTTTGTAAAGTATTAGACGATGAGTTTGGCATTGAAAATGGACTGATGACAACTATTCACTCTTATACAAATGATCAAAATATTTTAGATGTAAAACATAAAAAAGATATGCGACGAGCCCGTGCTGCAGCTGTAAATATGATTCCTACAACAACAGGTGCTGCAAAAGCGATTGGAAAAGTTATGCCACAACTTAACGGAAAACTTAACGGATATGCTATGCGTGTACCGACTCCTGATGTCTCTGTTGTGGATTTAACGGTAAATCTTAAAAAACCTGTAACAAAAGAGATAGTTAACGCTGCGTTTGAAAAAGCAAGCCAAACAAACTTTAAAGGTTTGATTGAAATAGACAACGATAAACGTGTTTCAAGCGATTTTATAGGTTCAAGTTACAGTTGTACCTACGTTCCGGATATGGTAAGTGTTGTAGATGAGAAGACACTTAAAGTAATCGCATGGTATGACAATGAATGGGGATATAGTGCACGACTTGTAGATATGTGTGTATTTGTAGGTAATAACTAAAATATTAAAGAGAGAGGGGATAATATGGCACTCGCAATTATTTGCTCAGGAGGTGATGCTCCGGGCATGAACCCCGCTATTAAAAAATTTGTGGATTATGCCACTTTAAAGGGACGCAAAACCTATTTTATTTATGATGGTCTTGAGGGACTTATTGATAATAAAATAAAAGAAGCTTCCTATAAAGATGTTGCAGGTATTATGCATCTTGGAGGCACTATTATCCGCTCTTCGCGCTCTAAAAGATTTTATGAATACTCTTATAGAGAACAAGCCTATAAAAATCTTCAAAAACACAATATAGATGGTCTTATTGTACTAGGTGGTGATGGCTCTTTTCGTGCCATGGAAAAATTTAGTACAGAATTTCCTATTAATTTTGTGGGTATTCCTTCCACCATTGATAATGATATTTATGGTTCGCAGTACTCTTTGGGTGTCGATACTTCTTTAAATGTTATCCGTGATGCATTAGATAAAATTCGAGATACAGCTTCTTCTTTTAATCGTGCTTTTGTGGTTGAAGTCATGGGAAGAGAGTGTGGGTACCTTGCAGCTGTTTCTGCGGTTGTCAGTGGTGCTGAAATTTGTGTTATACCCGAAATTGATTTTCCAAAAGAGGCAATAGAAAAAAAATTACAAAAAGAGTTAGAAAATGGACGTAATTACATTCTTGCCATTGTTGCTGAAGGTACAGGACAAACTGCTCAAATTCACTCATGGCTTGAAGCGACAATGGGGATGGAGACACGGACAACTGTGCTAGGACATGTACAACGGGGTGGTAATCCAACGGTATATGACAGACTAATGGCTTTTGATTTTGTGATGAATGGAGTTGACTATTTGTTAGAGAACAAAGATTCTAACAAGGTTGTTGTATTTAATGATGGAAAAATTTCCTTTGTCTCTATTGAAACAGTCGTTTCAAACCATTATAAACTTCCGCAATACCTCTTCAATGCAATACATTATCTTGATTAGCTAGGAAAGGGTATAAATATGAAAATACGAGTCTATTACGAAGATACAGATACCGGTGGTGTTGTCTATCATGCAAATTATTTGAATTTTTGTGAACGGGCGCGGAGTGAGGCTTTTTTTAGAAAAAAGATTACTCCTGTTTTAGAAGGAGGGCATTTTGTTGCCCGTAAAATTACGGCTGATTATCTTAAAAGTGCAAAACTTGGCGATCTCTTAGATGTTCAAACGCAGTTAGTTGAGATGAAGGCTGCCTCATTTACTCTTAAACAGGCTATTTTTAAAGATGCAGAGAAGATTTTTGAACTTGAAATAGTGCTTGTTTATATTACATTTGAGGGTAGGGTACAAAAATTAGATACACAGACAAAGCAGATGATATTATCTCTCTTTGAAAAATGAGTAGGTTATTATGAAAAATATTGATAAAAATATTATCTACATGGGGTGGGTTAGTTTTTTTACAGATATGTCATCAAACATGATAACAACACTTTTACCAATATTTGTCATTTATGTACTTGATGAAGGTGTCGATAAATTAGGAATTATCATTGCACTTTCGACTTTTATATCGTACGCTTTTCGTATACTTTTTGGTTATCTAAGTGATAAATACCAAATAGTAAAGCCTTTTATGGTTGCTGGTTATTTTATTTCTGCTGTAGCAAAACCTCTTTTAGCTTTCTCACATACTTTTATGAGTGTTGCCATTTTACGTGGTGTTGAACGTATGGGTAAGGCAATTCGTAGTGCTTCCAAAGATGCTCTAATTAGTGCGTATGCAAAGAAAAAAAGGCATGGAAGAACGTTTGGTTTTCATAAAATGATGGATATTTCTGGTGAACTTATGGGTGCATTTAGTATTTTTGTTATTTTTATGTTTTTTGCCAAAGATGAAGCTTCTATTCGTATGATTTTTGCTGCAACTATTGTTCCTGGGCTTATTGCAACTGTTATAGCACTCTTTTTTGTTAAAGATGTTCCTCATAAAAATAACAAAGAACCTCTAGTTGTCAATCAAAAAGATTATAAACTTTTTGGTTTGTTGTTTATCTACTTCTGTTTTCTCTTTTTTATAATGAGTGATCAGTTTTTTATACTACAGGCAAAGTTAGAGGGCTATTCTCTTGCCATAATACCGCTGTTTGTAATGACATTAACTGCTGTGCAGGCACTTTCAAGTTATTTTAGTGGTTATTTGAGTGATAAAATAGGTGCAATCTCTACACTTTCATTGGCTTTTATTTTTGGAATACTTTCTGTCTTTCTTATGAAAATGAATCTATGGGCTGCGTTTAGTGCACTTGGACTTTTTACAATTTTAAGTCTCAATGCAATGCGAAGTTATATCTCAGAATATGCACATTCAAAAGGTTTTGTTTTTGGTGTTTTTTATGGGGGTGTGGCTCTTTTTAGTGCTTCTGGTGCATTTGTCATAGGGTATTTATGGAAAATTTATGGTGTAGAAAACGCAATGCTTTTTAGCGAAGTTGGTATGGGCGTAATGTTATTGATGCTGCTACTCAAAAGGGCTTAATAGTCCGAAAACTTTGAAAGCCCCGGTTGGATGAGTTTTACCTGATAGAGTATTTGGTGTTCTTGCATAGGTAGATTATACTCTCGTTGTGTACCAGTTATAAGCGTATAAAAATAGTCACATCCGATGGTCGTTGAGTAGTTTATCCAATCATATACAATGTCATTATGCAAGAGTGAATTTGCTTCGATCAAGACATTATTTTCTTGTGTAATCGAATTTGCAATGATCATCTTTTTTCTGTCATTATACTGGGTCATAGAGAGAATAAGTGGATCATAATTTATTTGAGTAGAGAGAATATTAGTTTCATTTGTATCATAGAGTGTCAATTGTGACATTATCATACCTGTTTTAATCACCGGAGTATTGATAAAAAAGGAACCATTGTCAATCTTTTCATTATCTTTGAGGTAGCTTTCCAAATTTGTTGTTCTTCGCGAAATTGTGTATTGGATTACACGTTTATCTTCAGTGAGATTATCATCTGTATCATAGACGCTGACTTCATCTGTATAAGACATGGTATCATTTATATCTACAGTAGGATGTAAAAATTCTTCCTTTTGGTATTTTGCAAGCTCTTGTCCTGTTTGTGATCTGTCTGAAAATATAACGAGCGGTGAAACGGCTTCTTTAAGGAGTAAGCGACTTTGTTGTTTATAATCTATACCACCAAAATAGAGATAAGGTGATGTTGTATTGACATCGTTTTTATTAATGGTTGGAAAGTAAACATTCACATTGGGATCCAATGCTATAACATTATTGACACCTTCTTTTGTTAAAGGGGCAATGACATAGTCAAATCCATCAGCTTTTATCTTCTCAAACGCAGCGCTAATAGCCTCACTGCTTTCGCTGTGTATTTTATAACTTTTAAGCGAAAAAGAGTTACTTTTTGTAAGAAGATAGGCAAAGGCTGCGTTTGTAGTAGAAGCTGCATATTTTCCTATTTTTTTATAAGGTAAAAGCATTGCAATATTTATGCCGCCTTTGGTGTTAAAGGCACCAAGATTAAAGATTGAGACGTACATTCTGCGCACTTCATCTATATCTGCATCATCAATTTTATGATTTGCATGGGCTAAAAATGAAAAGATCATGCCTTTGTCAAGATACTCTTGTAAACAAGCATTATCACACTCATAGGGATCGAGATCTTCAATGTATGTTTTTGGAAGAGGAATCTTAGAAATCATAAAGCTTTGGGCAAAAATCAGCGCAGGAATAAGGAGAAGTAGTAGTTTCATAAGGAAGACTCTTTTTTATTTTAATTATATCGGATTGAAGTTAAGGCAACTTTTAATTGTCTTTAAATCATTGAGAGCAACCTTCTTTAGCTCTGGATTACGCAGGAGATATTGCGGATGGTAAATAGGTACTAGTTTATACTCTTTATAATCTATAACATGCCCACGAACATTTTCAAAGTTTCCATTATCACCGGTAAGATGGGTATATGCTTCTTCTCCTAGCGTTACGATGACCTTTGGTGCGATAAATTTTATTTGCGAAAAGAGGTAATTTTTACATGAATTAAACTCTGATGGTGAAGGTCGATTGGCTTGTAGTGGTTTACACTTTATAATATGTGTTAAATAAACATCTTCAACTGCAAGATGGAGTACATTTTCAATCATTTTTTTAAGAGTTTCTCCAGACCTTGCAGCATAATAGGCATTGGAACTATCTTGTGCTGGAGAGACTAAGTAATCGACTATAAAGAGGTCGGCATGAGTATTACCATATCCACTCATACTTTGCGTTCTTGATTTGCTTAAATCACAAAGGTGACATTGTGTTATCTCTTGTGCAAGTTCTTCTAAAGATGATGGTTCTGTGCCTATTTGTTTCATATTTATATCAAAATGGTCGATGTAATTGAAACCAATTGCTTTAAGTCTGTAAAGGTTTTGTAATAAAACAAAATTTTGATAAGATTTCAAGAGTACCACCAATTTTAAATATATGTTAAGAGTATAATAAAAATCTGGTTAAAGTACACTTTATGGGAAAAATATGTTATCATACAGACCTAAAGGATTAGGATATATGCAAAAATTAGAGATTAAGAATTTTACGTTAAAAGCTTCTGCGGAAATTCCCCAAATAATTGAAAAAATTCAAGAATTTGAATATGACAAACTTTTAATTCATATTGTCTCTTATATGCATAACACTGTTTTAGTTCAGACACTCTATAAAAATTTAGCAACACTATATCCGCAAGCAAAAATTGTTTTGTTGAAACATGACAATAAAGTTGAAACAACAATAAATATATTTTCCCTACAATCTGAAGAAGTTGAGAGTATCAGTGATGAGGTTCTCAAAGAACTCTATCTTGATAATTCTGAAAAAATTGAATGTATTGATGATTACCGTTCTGAATTATTTAAAAAATATTTTACGGATCATTTAACCCAATTACCAAATCTATATCAATTGCGTAAAGATCTGCAAGAGTTGGATAATCCAGGACTTATTTTACTTAAAATTGATAACTTTCAAAAAATTAATACCTTTTATGGTTTTATCGTTGGTGATTATGTTCTAGAAGTTGTTGGAAAACATTTAAAAGAGGTATTACCTGAAAACAAAGTCTATAGACTCTCTGGTGCAGAGTATGCTATAACACTTGATCATAACTTGGGATTTTATGCACTCAAGCGTTATATAGAAGATATATACAAGAGAATATCGACTATTGATGTGCAATACAGAGAAGCAAAAATATATATTGACTTTACACTTGGTTCTACTTCTATTCGAGATAATTACAATATTTTTTCAAAGGTTTCTATGGCTCTAATGTATGCACGACAAAAAGGTGTTCGTTACTGGATCTATGAAGATAGAATGCATTTTGAAGATGAATATAGTCGTAATTTAAGTCTTGCTCATATTGTGAGAGAGGCTGTTGAAAATTTTAAAATTATTCCTTATTATCAAGCTATATTAGATAATAAAACAGGGAAAGTTGTCAAGTATGAATGCCTTGCTCGGATGCTTGATGCCAATGAAAAAATTATTGCACCTGCGGTATTTATACCTGTAGCAAAAAATATAAAGGTGTATAACAATGTTACAAAATGTGTTATTAGCAAATCATTTGCTTTCTTTGAAAAAAATGAGTATGAATTTAGTATAAATCTCTCTATTGAAGATATTATGAGTAGTGAAATGTTTCATTTTATTATGGAGACTTTACAAAATTCCCCAGCCTCTTCACGAGTTACGTTTGAAATTCTTGAAAGTGAAGCTATTAAAGATTTTAAACGGGTTGATAGATTTATTTCTGAAGTGAGACGCTATGGTGCTCAAATAGCCATTGATGACTTTGGAAGTGGTTATTCCAACTTTTCTTATCTTACACAGGTGGAAGCTGACTATATTAAGATTGATGGTTCATTAATAGAAAATATAGATGTAAATCCGTCTTCTATGATTGTTGTTGAGACAATTGTGAGTTTTGCAAAAAAACTTGGTATGAAAACTATTGCAGAGTATGTACATTCAAGTGTAGTAATGGATAAAGTTATTTCAATTGGTATTGATTATTCACAAGGATTTTATATTGATGAACCATCTTTGCATATAGAGCAAATGGTCTAAGTAAGAGAGGTGGATATTTAAGGGGAGTAGAAACTCCTCTTAAATGAAAAAGTTCTGTTTACTCAGCTACTTCTACAACAACTGGAGTTGATTCCCAGATACCGTGTTTAGTACAGTAACCATGTGCAACAAGGTTTAATTTTTTCTTCATTGGACGGATGTTAAATGTAACTTCTGCATGAGATTTTTCATTTCCTAAAGTTCCTGGTACGAAAGTAGCCATTGCAAGTTTAGTATCTCCGTCAAAAAGAGTAATAGACTCAATGTAGTGATCAAAATCATCTGGATGAGTGTACTCTTGACCCATTTTTACATTTACTGCTAACATTTCGCCTTTTTTTGCAACACCTTCAACTGTGATGAATGGTGAGTGACGATCGATTAAATCTTTTTTTGCTTCTCTTTCTACTGTGTCAATGTCAACGTATTTGTTAATCTTTGGCATATTACTTCCTTTTGTTTTTTTATTTCGTGCTATTGTAGTATAAAATCTTTTAGTATAATCATAAACAAGAGGATATTTCTCTTATTTAAGATTTTTTTAAATATTATTTATGAAATGAGGCATTTTCTATAATGAGTGGGTAGAAATATCCGTATCCAAAATCTTTATCTTTTACTACTGTTCCTGTAGCGTAAACAACATCGCCGACTTTTGGTGCAAACTTACTAGATGTAAAAACCAGATCGTCCATATTCATAAAGCGGCTGCCATCTTCTAAATGTATCCAGTTGCGTTTCATGATTTGTGTGGAAACTTTTGTAACTTTTGCATGGAGAGTCACTTTTTTTCCTACATAGGCATCACGATTTTTAAAGAGCTGTGCAATTGTGAGTGTATCTTTTGTTTGGTACTTTGAATGCATAATATTTGGTTGAATGTTTTGCATTTTTTGTGCCTGTGTTTGTCCATTTGCATCTGCAGCAAAGAGAATATTGTCAAAGGTACGGTTGAGTGTTTTAGAATGAAAGTTTTTCATCCATCCCTGTTCACTAAATTTGATGCTATCACCAACTTTTACATCTCTTTGTGTCATGGCTATCCAGTAACTATTTTTTCCATCTTTTACTTTCATATAGGTGTAACCACCACTGTTAAGTGTCTCTTGTACTTTTGCTTGATGTATTGTTGAAGCATACAATGAAAGTCCCAATATAAGAGAGAGTGCGATTTTTTTCATAAATCTTCCTTTTTTTGTAATGGCACATTTTAACGAGTTTTTAACCAATAAGTAGATACAATCGCGGCAATTTATAAAATAAAGAGTCCAAATATGTTAAAACCACTACTAATTGAAATAGGTGTTGAAGAGCTTCCAGCAGTACCACTCCTTAAAGAGATGCAAAATATTGAAAAAAAATATGCTGCTGTTTTAGAAAAGTATTCACTTCTTGGAGAGTTTGAATTTTACTATACTCCTCGTCGTTTGGTGATGTGGCATAGAGAATTTAAAGTGAAACAAGATGATAGTGTTGAAGAGTTTTTTGGAGCTCCTTTGAGTGTTGCGTTTAAAGATGGTAAACCAACTCCAGCGGCGATTGGGTTTGCAAAAAAATGTGGCGTTAGCGTTGAAGAACTCGGTAGCACTCAAAAGAACTCAAAAGAGGTGCTTTACTACAAAAAAGATCTGCAGGGCAAAGAGGCAAAAGAGCTTCTTGGAGATATTATTCATGAGTGGCTTCACTCTTTAGATTTTGGAAAATCCATGCGATGGGGAAGTCTTGATGAGAGCTTTATCCGTCCTATTCGCTGGATAAATGTTATGCTTGACGATGAACTTGTTCCAATGCATTTGTATGGCATTGATGCAACAAAAACAACAAAAGTACACCGCATAGCAAATTTTAATGCTGTAGAAATCTCGGGTGCAAAAGATTACTTTGAAACATTAAAAAATGGCGGGGTAACACTTTTTCCACAAGAGCGTTCTGAAAAAATTCTTGAAGATATCGCAAAGATTGAGAAAGAAAATGGTGTAAATGTTGAAAAAGATGAAGAACTTTTTGCCGAGGTTGTTGCAATTACTGAAAATCCTACAGCACTGTTAGGCTCTTTTGATGAAGAATTTTTACGTCTTCCACCGGAGGTGATTATCACTTCTATGAAAGAGCACCAACGCTATTTTCCAGTTTTTAAAGACGGCAAACTTATCAATAAATTTGTAGTTGTATCCAATGCGCTTACGGATGATTTTTCAGAAGTTATTAGCGGAAATGAGAGAGTATTACGACCGCGTCTTGCTGATGGGCTCTTCTTTTGGGAGAATGATCTACGCAATGGATTGAGTACAAAAGGACTTGAAAAAGTAGCCTTTTTTAAAGGACTTGGTAGCGTTGTTGATAAAATAGAACGTGAGAAAAAAGTAGCACATAAACTCTACGAACTTTATAACCCTGATGTGGATGCACAGGAGTTAGAGAGAGCACTTTCACTTGCAAAAGCAGATCTTATGAGTGAAATGGTATATGAATTTACAGAGTTACAGGGTATTATGGGTTACTACTATGCACTTGAAGCGGGAGAGAGTGAAGCTGTGGCAATTGCCATAAAAGAGCAGTATCTTCCAGATGGTGAAGAGAGTGCTCTTCCATCAACTCCACTCAGTGCCATTGTTGCGATGAGTATTAAGCTTGACACACTGCTTGGACTCTTTAGTGTCAATCAAATTCCAACAGGATCACGCGATCCTTTTGCCTTGCGTCGTGCTGTCAATGGAATTATTCGTATAGTGAATGAGTATGGATTTGCCTTTGATATTGTAAAAACAGTGCAAGTGTTGGCACAAAATTATGAAAATATAGATTTAGAAAAATTAGAAAATTTCATTTTGGAACGTGTCCGTAGATACTACAAAGTAAATCCTTCCATTATCGAGGCTGTTTTAGCTTCGGGTGAGCGGGAACTTTTAGCACTTGGCCGTAAAATCGAAGCACTCAATACTCTTGTAAATTCAGAAGGATTTGATGAGATTTTTTCTACTTTTAAACGTGTTGCAAATATTACGAAAGACATTGACCTTAATGGTGATTTAGCAGTAAATGAAGCACTCTTAGAAGAGGATGCTGAGAAAAATCTTTATAAAAGATACAAAGAAGTTACTTCGAAAAAATATGAAAGTTATGAAGAAGAACTTGATGCACTCTTTGGCTTAAAGCCCGAACTTGATGCTTTTTTTGAAAATGTTATGGTAAATGCAGAAGATGCAGCAATTCGAAATAACAGAAAAGCTTTGGTTGCTTCTATTTATAAGTCTATTTTAAATATTGCAGATATTAAAGAGGTAAGTGTCTAAGAAATGTATGATATTGCTGTCATTGGTGCAGGGATTAATGGCTGCAGTATAGCGCATGAATTCATACAGGCAGGAAAAAGTGTTCTTTTACTTGATAAAGAGGGCATAGCCAGCGGTGGAAGTGGTGCTGCTGGCGCTTTTATATCTCCAAAGTTCTCTAAAAGTGGAGAACTCAAAACACTTCTTAACGCTGCGTTTAGCTACTCCATGGAGTACTACAAAAACAATTTCCCTGATGCTTTTACCCCCTCACAACTCTGTCATATTGCAAAAGATGCCACTGATGATGCTATGTTGCGTGAATATAAAAAAACATGTGAATTTATACTCCAATCAATGCCACAAGAGATGTATGAAGCTTTAACACAGGAGGCAAAGCAGCGAGAGTATATCTCTCTAAACGCAGCAATAGTAAACGCACAAAAAGTATGCACTTTTATGAGTAAAGATACTACATTTATAGAAGAAAAAGTTGAAAATCTCTCTTACAAGGGTGATTTTTGGAGTATTAATGAAAATTACAAGGCAAAAAAGGTTATTCTTGCCAATGGTGCATACGAAAATATCATTAAAGAGCCTTATATTAATATTCGCGGTATTTGGGGACATCGCATTGATGTAAAAAGTACTACTGAAACTTCTTGCTCTTTGCACCAGTTTATCTCTGTTTCCAAAAGCGAGGAGGGAATCCTTGCCATAGGTGCAACGCATAATATTCATTATCATCCTGAGAAAAATGATGCACCCTACGATCTTGTAAAGGGAAGAGAAGAACTCCTCGCAAAAGCGGCACAAACCATAACACTTCAAGATGTAAAAATCATAAAAGATTATATGGGTCTGCGTTCAGCATCAGTTGATTATATGCCACTTGTTGGAGGAGTGATTCATTCTAAAGAGACAATCAAGAGTTGCGGCAACAGACTTCAAGACAAAAGAATAGGCTACGATGCCTTTAGTTACTATCCGCATCTCTATATGATAAACGGAAGTGGTGGGTATGGCTTTGTTCTTGCTCCCTATTTGGCAAAGATTTTAACAGAGCATATTTTACACGATAAAGTGATTGATAAAAGTATCGCCCCCGCGCGATACTTCGCCCGATGGGCAAGACGACGTTAGATTTTTACTATTTGCGGTGGGAGTGTTTTAAAGATTTGCTTGACTGCGTTTGCACGGATCTCTCGTGCTTTTCCTTTTGCAAATGGAGAAGGGTAGTATGCTCTTTCAATGCATTCATCCGGATCATAATTGTTATCGTACATAAAGACTACATTTTTGTCGAGTTTGTTGACATGTGCTGAGAGTGCTTTTGCATAGGCAATAATAGCTTTATGGTGTCTGTCATATTTGTGACCGATTCCAAAGAATACAAATTTACCCGTAAGACGGATATTTGGAATATCAATGTAGTTGAGATTTCTGTCATAACGTGTAAATTGTGTTGAAGTGAGTTTATCAAGATCGGCATCAAACTCTTCTATAATAGGCGTTGGTTCAATATTTTCACGGTTGTAATTAAAAAGGTAGCGAATCTCAATGAGTTTTCCTCTGTAGTGCTCTTTAAAGCCTGCATTTAGAATATAATCTTGTGGTGTTTCAGTGAGAGTGACAAGTTCATCGTATTTGTCAAATCCATCTTCTTGTAAAAAATGGCTCATAGTGTAACCTGTTGGTGTACGTTCGGGGTTATACAAAAAAACTGTTCCCGCTACATGTTTGCGTTTTTTCTTAAGCATATTTTCTACATCTTCAACAGTGATTTTTTCCTCTTCACTCTCATTAATGTACATATATTGCTCAACTAGGTAATCCATATCAAAGTTTGTTGAAAACTTTCCAAATACTTGCATCTAAAATCCTCTTATTGTTGGTGTAATTATACTCTAAAATTGTTATAATACAGAGTAATATAAGAGAGTGAATTGAATAAAAAGCAGAGAAAAAAGAATATGGCGTATAACTTGGAAGATAAACTTGTAGTAGCAGTAAGTTCTCGTGCTCTTTTTGACTTAGAAGAGGAAAATAGAGTCTTTGAAGAGAAAGGTTTAGATGCGTATTATAAAGAGCAGCTTGAAAAAGAGAATGAACCTTTAAACAAGGGAACTGGTTATAGACTTATAGAAAATTTATTAAAGATTAATGACTATTTTCAAGAGAATGAAAAACAGGTTGAAGTGATTATTCTCTCAAAAAATAATGCTGGAACAAGTCTGCGAATTACCAATGCCATAGAGAAGTATAAACTTGATATACAACGCAGCGGTTGGACAAGTGGACGTAACACATCAAGTTACCTCAAAGCGTTTAAAGTAGATCTCTTTTTAAGTGCTGATGATACAGATGTTATTAATGCTATTGAAAATGGGATTGCTGCTGCAAAAATCCTGCCTTCAAATACTCAAGTGCATAATTCACTTGGAAATCAGGTACGCATTGCGTTTGATGGTGATGCTGTTTTATTTTCTGAGGAGTCTGAACTTATTTATAAAGAACAGGGACTTGATGCTTTTATAGCACATGAAAAAGCAAATAAAAATAATCCCATGAAAAAGGGTCCGTTTGCAAAACTGTTACTTACAATTGCTAATATTCAAAAGAAATTTAAAGATAAAGAATCACCAATACGAACTGCACTTGTGACTGCAAGAAGTGCACCGACACATGAGAGGGTTATAAAAACATTGAATGTATGGAATGTAAGAATAGATGAAGCGTTTTTCTTGGGTGGCAGTGAAAAGTATGAAGTGCTTCAAGCCTTTGGAGCAGATATATTTTTTGATGATCAAGACGTGCATTTAGAACTCTCTTCTCATGTTGTTCCCTCAGCAAAAGTGATACACAAAAATATGGAAAATATGCACAAATGATCTACGTTATTTTTATAGTTTTTACATTTTTTATCCTTTGGTTTGCTTTTTATCAGTGGCAGTATTTTATGATTTTCTCACCTACTTTTGTTAAAGAGAGACGATTGTGTGAGCATTGTGAGTATTTGAGTATTGTAAGTGATGATGGGGTGGAGCTTGAGGGTGTTGTGTATGAGCCTTCCAATCCTGTAGCAACCTTACTTGTTTTTGTCGGCAGAAGCCATGATGCAGTTGCACTGATGGGAAAACTCTCCCAAAGCTATCCAAAAGTACGGCTTGTGACGTTTAATTACAGAGGTTATGGCAAAAGCAAGGGAAGTGTGAATGAAAAAAATATTCTGAGTGATGGAGTAAAAATTACACAACTTGTACAAAAACATTATGGAAAGTGCTCTCTTTTGGGTTTTTCTCTTGGTTCAAACGTTGCAGCGTATGTTGCTTCAAAAGAGGTTGTAGAAGCACTTTTTTTAGTGGGTGCTTTTGATTCTATTGCATCACTTTCTAAAGAGAAGTTTCCAAAACTTTGTTGCATTGAAAAACTCCTACGCTATAGGTTTCCAACAGATATATATGTGCAAAAAGTTACCGCACCTACGTATCTTTTTGTAAGTAGGGATGATGAGACGATTCCACTTAAACATGCAAAAAATTTACAAAAAAATATAAAAAATTTGGTGCAGTATGTGGAGTTGTCAGGATTAAATCACAAAGAGTTACTTTGGGATAAAAGAGTAGTAAATGCAATAAATGGAGTATTAAGTGAGAGATAAAATATATAAGCTGATGTTTTACGGGTGTTTGGTTGTGATAGAGTATTTGGCGACAACAACGCGTGAAATAAAAGTAATAGAACATAGTTGGGACAAGGCTAATCACTTTCTTGCGTTTATGACACTCTATATTTTGTTAAGTTTTGCCTATAAAAAATTAACTACAAGCGCAAAAATAGTGCTTCTTCTTGCGTTTGGAATGCAGATAGAAATTGTTCAAAGCTTCATTCCCGGAAGAGATTTTTCAGGTTTTGATGTAGTAGCAGACAGCGTGGGGATTGCTATAGGGATTGTGGTTTATTATATATATCGCTACAAGAAACTTATAAAAGTTTCTTCATAAGTTCAATGTGATAGTTCTCTTGGTAGTTGATAAAGTCGAAAAATTTTGCTAATTCTTCATCTTTTATAGCATCACTGAGCTCTTTACACATTACTTTTGCAGCCTCTTCTTCAGCAATGCCATCCGTGATGAACTTATTTAAATCTTTAACGACATAGGTCATTTCATGGAGCTCTCTTGGAAGTGCTAAAATACCAAGTTTTGCCATCATATTACCAAATGATTTAAGGTGAAAATGTGATTCGTCTATTAAGTCCTGAAAAATATTAAAATGTAGGGCATTATCGGTTCTTGCCTGCATGTAGGCATAGACAAGTATAAGTTCATACTCTTTGTAGGATTCTTCAAATAAAAAGAGTGTGAGTGCGTCTATTTGTTCTTGTGCAAGGTTTTTGTCTTCCCATTGGCGTTGCATGTTAAACGCAGTGATGGGCGCATTGTTTCTCTCTTTTGATAAAAGTTGTCCAATATACTCAAGAAGATATGCATCATCAGTCTCTATACGTTTTCCCAACACAGATTGAGGTATACAGGCTTGAAAATCGATTATTTTTTCTTGAAGGGCTTCTAAAACTTCAAACACTGTGTTGCGTTTAAGAAGGATTAGATCTCTGTCGTAATTATAATCTTCTCCTGCTTCAAGAGTTGCTTCACCGAGCCATTTCATATGTCGAAAGGCAATTTGTGAGAAGTCATAGAGTCGTGATTTTATCGCTTCATCATTTATAGCAAATGAGGCAAACAAGATTTCAAGCCAAAGTTCATGTTTTTTTTGATATATTTTATTCATTACTCTCTTCCTCTGTTTGTGATGGTACTTCACAACTCTCTTTCATTTTTAAGACGTGAACCTCTTCTTCTTTGCCTTTTTGTTTGTTTTCAATATTTTTAAGTGAAGCGACAAAAGAGGTAAAGACAATATCTGCACATACTTGTTGTTGTGCTGAGAGTTCTCCAAGCTTTTCGTGCATTTTTCCTACTGCTTTTTGAGCGTACTCTATGTCATTGCCAATGATCATCTCTGTAAACATAGAACCAATGACAACAGTGTCTTGACAGCCATTTGTAGCAAATTTTGTATCTGTTATCGTCTCTGCATCAAGATTTGTGTAAAAGATTACATATTCATTTGTTTTTTCATCGAGGGCAATTCCAACACCATCAGCATCATCAATTTTTCCATAGTTTTTCGGATTCATAAGATGCTCTAAAGTTTGGGGATTCATCCCCTCTGGCATTTTTACATTTTCAAACATTTTTGCTCTTTTTTATGGTTTTGTGTAAGTGTAACAAAAAAGAGTAAAAATAAGCTTGCACGTTTTAATATTTTATTTTTGCGAGATAGAGTCCATTTGGCGGGGCAGGTTTGATTTTGTGCTTTTTTTGCAGTAATAGTTGCTCTTGGATTTTCTGTGCATCAAGGTTAAGGAGTGCTCCTACCATAAGTCGTATTTGACTCCTTAAAAAACCGTTTGCCTCAAAATAGACAATAGAGTAATCCTTGTATCTGTATGCGTAGGCTTTATAAATGCAACGCACAGTCGAATGGACATCACTCCCATGTTTCATAAAACCGCTAAAGTCATGCTCACCTTCAAAGAGAGCGATGTTTTTTTCAATGTTTGCTATGGCTGCGTTTGGCAAAAAAGTGACAAAATCACTTTCAAAAGGATTAGACTCTTCTGCCTTTATAATGTATCTGTAAACGCGTTTTTTTGCACTGTATCGTGCGTGAAAATCATCATCCACCTTTTGTATTTTTTTTATGATAATGGAAGAGGGGAGCATGCGATTGAGTACAGTTTTTAGACGCTCTAAATCACTCCAGTGTTTTGGTAAGTTAAGATGGCAAACTTGTCCTGAAGCATGAACACCCTTATCTGTACGTCCACTTGCAATAATTTTATCATCAATTGAGAGTTTATGCAGTACCTGTGTGAGTGTTCCCAAAATGGTTTTGGGTGTCTCTTTTTGTATTTGGGAGCCAAAGTAATCCTTACCATTGTAGGCGAGAGTTAGAGCAACTTTCATCAAAATTTATTTACTATGGTTTTTCTATATATAAAATAGGTCACAATCAACCAACTTAAGGCAACCACAGGAATGGTGTAAAACTGGAGCAGTTTTTGTAGACCTACAGTTGCACCATAAAAAAGGACAATGGAAATAAAAAGATAGAGATAGACACGTGATTTTTGATGTCGTGTTTGAACAACACCAATTGCCACGACAATAAAGAGACTCAGTAGAGGAAAAAGACTCAGCAGTGTATCTGTAATAAACATATGGATTTTATTTTTTCGTCTCTCTTTTGCAAGCCAATACTCTAAAGGTTTACGGTAGGTTTTAAGGTGTGTCTTCATAGTGTCATTAATCATCATAGTCTTAAAATTTACCTGAGAGAGTTTTTTTGTCGAGTAACTGTAGCCTTCGCCATCGGTTAGTTTTAAACGTAAAATTCCCGAATCATTAATGATTTGTGCTTTTTGTGCAGAGATAAGAATCTCCTCTTTTCCTTTTTTGTTAAATAAAAAGACCTTGTAGTAGGTACCATCATTTTTTTTCCCACCAAGATAGAGGAGCCAATCTCCAAAACTGTTTCCAAACTCACTCGCGGCAAGGTTGAATTTTGCTTCACTTTTTTTGTAGGATACAAAGTTACTTGAGAGCACTGTTGCATGGGGAAAGAGTATGAAAAAATCAAATGCTAAAACAATGCTGAGTAAAAGGGCAGGTTTTAAAAGTGTTTTTACAATAAAACTTGGTTTAATACCAAGAGAAAAGATAACAATGATTTCATTGTCATTAGAGAGTTTAAAAAGCGAGAGTGTCGCTGCGATAAAAAATGTTATAGGGAGGGTATAAAAGAGAATTTCAGGAAGGACAAAAAGATAAAGCTTGGTCATCTCCCAAATACTCAATTGTATAACGGCTGTATAGGTTGCGAGTTTGATTAAAAATATAACTGAGGCAATGGCAAAAAGTGGTAAAAATATAGAGAGAAAAAGGGAAGATAAATTTCTCAGTATATACTTTTGTAGTCTATCCATCTGTGGCTATTTCCTAATAATTTGCATTGATATAGGCTAAAATAGGTGAATCAAACATATATACAATGAAAGTAGCAAGGGCTAAAAAAGGTACAAAAGGGACGCGTTGTTCTTCTTTTGAACCTTTCATTACATAGAGCATCACAGGCATTGCAAGCAGTGCTGAGAGAAAAATTGCTACAAGGCCTAGTTTTATTCCAAGGAGCGCTCCCATGGTAGCTGCGACCATAATGTCGCCTTCTCCCATAGCTTCTACAAAAGGACTTCTGTCAAAGTGTTTGTTCCACGATGTTTTTGTTTTAAGACCTGCCCGATAGAGTGAAGATGTCAGGTAGTATGAAAGAGCGAAACGCAGCAGGGTAAAGCCACCTGTAAAAAGGAGCGCATTTTGAAAATTGTTCAGCAGAGAAGAAATATTCCATGCTCCCAAAACGGCAAATACAATCGCTAAAAGGTTGAGAGAATCAGGAATCATTTTGTATTTTAAATCAATGACAGAAAGTGCCAAGAGCATTAAAAAACTCATACCAACAAAAAATAGAGGCAGCGAGAGGGAGTATTTGTATGCAAGTGCAAGAAAAATAAGGCCACTGAGTAACTCTATAAGAGGGTATTGGATGGAGATTTTATTTGCACAATAGGCACACTTTCCACGCAAAAAGATCCATGAAATGAGGGGAATGTTATGCCACGGTTTGAGTTTTGCACCACAAGAAGTACAGTGCGATGCTCCAAAAACAACACTTTCATCTTTTGGAATACGTAGTATTACAACATTTAAAAAAGAGCCAAAAACGATGCCAAATACGAAAGCAATAAGTAGTTCCATTATTTGAGTCCTCCAAAGCGACGCTCAATTTTTGTAAAGTTTTTAATGATTTTTTCCAAATCCCTTGAAGTAAAATCTGGCCAGAGCTTCTCAAGAAAAAAGAGTTCAGCATAGGCTGCTTGCCAGAGTAAAAAATTAGAAAGCCGTGTATCTCCGCCTGTACGTATGAGAATATCGACATCCTCTTTACAATCAAGTGCATTACTGAGCATCTCATTTGTTATTTCGTTGGAAGATTTTTTCAAAGAGTTAACAGCACGGAGGATTTCATCTTGCGCACCATAGTTAAGAGCGAGACTCTGTACCAGCCCATCACAATGTGCTGTTTTTTCTTCAACCATTTTAATGGTTTTTTGTAGTGATTTTGAAAATGCACGGGTATCACCAATTGGCTCAAATTTGACATTGTTTTGAAGGTATGATGGGAGTTCATCCTTGAGATACTTTTCAAGAAGTTTCATCAAAAACTCTACCTCTAAACGTGGTCGTTTCCAGTTTTCCGTAGAAAAAGCATAGAGTGTAAGTCTTTGTATATCTTCATTGTTTGAGCAGTAGGTTGTTATCTCTTTAACAACTTTAGCACCTGCTTCATGGCCTTTTACCCGTTTCTTTCCTTGTTGTTCTGCCCATCGACCGTTTCCATCCATTATAATGGCGATATGTCTTGCTCTATTTTTCATCTGTATTACTCTGCTAATTTTTTTGCATGGGAAATGATTCTAAATGAGAGTGAGAGTTTGTCACTTTGCAGGAGTAAAATATTGCTCTGTTTTGTGATGTATTCTATTTCATTTGTGTCCGTTCCAAAACTTGAGGCATCTTGTAAAATATTAAGACACACAGCATCAAGACCTTTTTTCTCAAGCATTGCCGTTGCGTTTGCTTTGGCATTTTGTGCATCCATCTCCGCTTTAAATCCTATGACTTTTATACCATCTTTGTCAATGGACGTGAGGATATCCATATTTTTTTTCAGAGTAAGTTCCCAAGTATCGCCCAAAGATTCCTTTTTTAATTTACCCTCTTGTGGAAAGGCAGGAACATAATCACTTACAGCTGCGGCCATAAAAAGAAAAGGTGTTTTTTGTATAAGATGGATAGGCTCATCCGTAATTATGCTCGCTTTGGAGAGCTTTCCTTTTTTTGCAATTCTAATAGAATCTACCAAATACTCTTGCATCTCTTGTGAACTTTCAACATCAATTTTGTGCATGTTCTTTGGTAATTCATTATCAAACGCAGTCGCTATAAGGTTTACATCTGCACCTTTTAAATAGAGTGCTGTTGCAAGTGCTGAAGCCATTTTTCCACTTGAAAAATTGGAAATATAACGTACTTCATCTATCTTTTCTCGCGTACCTCCACCTGTTACAATGACACGTCTGTCTGCCCAGTATGCATCTTTTAGAAGTTCTCGTGCTGTTTGGTAAAAGATGTCAAGCGGTTCTGCCATTGCACCATCACCTACAGTTTTACATGCCAACTCTTTGGTTTGTGTCTCTAAAATCGTGTAGTTTGCAATGCCAAGCATTTTAAGATTTGCTTGAGTGATCGGGTTTTCAAGCATATTTGTATTTGCTGATGGAGCAAGAATTTTCATACCACTAAAGGCAAGCGCGCATTGTAAAAGAATATTGTCAGCGATTGCATTTGCAAGTTTTGCAATGGTATTGGCTGAGGCAGGGGCAATTACCATAATATCTGCCCATTGTGCTGCTTGAATATGGTTATGCTCATTTGCCCATGATTCATTTGTATCATCAAGAACCTGATGTGAAGAGAGTGTTTCAAAAGTGAGTGGAGTTATGAACTTTTTTGCTGCAGGTGTCATAACAACTTTTACTTGTGCACCCGCCTTAATAAAATCTCTTACAAGTTCAAGGGATTTGTAAATAGCAATAGAACCACTTACTCCAAGGAGGATTTTTTTGTCTTTTAGTAAATCTGTTGGTATATTCATAGGTAATTCTCCACTCTTAATTTCTTGTATTTTAGCAAAAAATACTTAGAGTTTATTGTAAAGTTTCTTTTATAAAAATCTTATATCGTCACCCAATTGTTACGAGAATAAACACCATGGTAAGGTTTTAGCCATATTCTCTAATATAAACCTAAAATTGTATCTCCTTGCATTACAATAAAGGCAACATTAACAAAGGTAATATATATGACAAAAACTCTTTTAGAAAATATTGACAATATCCCTCCACTTCCGGAGTCTGTTCAAGAAGTTGAGCGTGTTTATAACAACCCAGATTCTACACTTGAAGATATGCAAAAAGCCATTGAAAAAGATCCGATTCTTACAGCAAATATTTTGCGTTTAGTAAACTCTCCTGCTTATGGACTCAAAAATCAGATTACGGCTGTAAAACAGGCAGTGGCACTTTTAGGAAAAGATACTATTAGAACTTTTGCAATTGGAAGTGTTGTTGAAAATGAATTTGAAATTGATCTTTCGCCTTATGGTATGACAAAAGAAGAATTTGCAACAGCATGTGATAAACAACTCTCTCTTGTAGTAAATTGGTTACGACGTGGTGAGACGCAAAGTCTCGCTCTTTTAGCACCTGCTGCATTCTTGGTTGATTTAGGGCGTGTAATTATTTCAAAAACATTAATTGATGATGGAAAAACAGACATTATTGAAAAAGCACTTTTAGCAGGAGAAGATATTTCCCATGCTGAAAAAACTGCTTGTGGTGCACAAACAACAGATGTAACAGCAACACTTTTTCATAAATGGAATCTTGATCCGGATATTGTGCATATTATTCGTTACAGTGATGATCCTGAAGGTGCAACTCCAGATGAGAAAAAAATGGCTGCAGAGTTAAAAGCTGTACGTGAAACAGTTATGCCAAATGGTGAGATAACTGAAGAGTCGATCGCAATAGCCAAAGAGACTATAGAAGAGTTTGAACTTGATTTAGAGGCCTATGAGAAAGCACTTGAAAAAGTGATGGCTT
>CAYRVR010000003.1:34884-40909 GCA_964427835.1 uncultured Sulfurimonas sp.
GAGTTTGAACTTGATTTAGAGGCCTATGAGAAAGCACTTGAAAAAGTGATGGCTTCATAATTTTGTTACGAATGAAAAGCATTGCTATTGTCATTGGAGGTATTTTACTCATATCGTTGGTAGTATGGAAGTTCTTTTTACATGGCGTAAATGAGAATGTGACAAAGGATATTGCAAGTGGTGCAAAGGTAGTATTGCTATTTTCTGCAAAATGGTGCGATACCTGTGAAAAAGAGAAGCCTTTGTATGAAGCTGTAAAAAAAGAATTTCCAGAGGTACACTTTTATGATGTCTCGGAAAACTTGAATAGAGTTGAACAAAAACTTATATTTAAAAAGTATGCTATTCATGGAATACCGACCTTTATTCTTTTTCGAAATGCAAAAGAGTTCAATCGTTTTAGTGGCTTAAAGACAAAAGCGGAGTTAAGAGAAAAATTCTCTCAACTTTAGTTACTGTTTTTTGCCAAAGAATTTGTAGTAAAAATTTGCAATAGTTTTTAACTTTGTACGACTTAATGCGAGTGAGCCTTTTTCAACTGTACCACTTGTGACAGTTGTACCTGCTGCAATCATTACATCATCCTCGATAGTGACAGGTGCAACAAGCTGTGAATCACTTCCTATAAATACATTTTTACCGATGATGGTTTTATACTTTTTCATGCCATCATAGTTGCAGGTAATAGTGCCGGCACCAATGTTTGTCCCTTCATCAATTTCACTGTCACCAAGATAACTTAAGTGACCTGCCTTAACGCCTTTGAGGGTACTTTTTTTCACTTCTACAAAGTTTCCAATATGTGTCTCTTGGATATGTGAAAGTGGACGTAGATGTGCCATAGGTCCACAGTCTGAGTTAATGAGTGTACTCTCTTCGACAACGCTATGTGCTTTAATATAGGAGTTGATAATTTTGGAATTACCAGTAAGGCGGCATCCATTCTCAACAATAGATTCACCTTCAAACGTAACGCCTTCTTCAATGTAGATTGTCGATGGGAGTTGCATAATAACACCTGCTTCCATCCATTTTGTTTTTATACGATTTTGCATAATCTCTTCAGAATCAGCAAGATCTTTTTTAGAATTCACTCCTTTGAAGTGCTCTTCATCAACTAAAAGTGGGACAATACTTAATCCATCTTTTTTAGCCATTGAAATAACATCAGTTAAGTAGTACTCTTGTTGCGCGTTGTCATCACTTAAGAGAGGAATATACTTTTCTATAACATCTTTTGAAAAAGCATAGATACCTGCGTTTACTGTAGTGGTATTGAGTTCAGCGTCATTTGCATCTTTTTGTTCAACGATGTACTGAACATGGTTGTCTTTGATGATGACACGACCATAACCATTTGGATCTTCTAAATCAAAAATACTCATAATAATGTCATCATCTAACTCTAAAAAGCCACGTAACGCATCAGCTGTAATGAGTGGCATATCACCGTTTAGGACTAAAACTTTTTCATTTTTTGGTGCAACATTTTTCATTGCTCCACCAGTGCCAGGGAAGTTTTGTGCATCTTGTTCAACAAAGGTAATATCATTAAAGTATTTTCCCATTTCCTCAATGACTTTCTCTTTTTGGTGCGCAACAACAACAGAAATATCATTAGAAATTTCGCGAGAGGCTTTAATAATGTGATAGAGCATCGGCTTACCACTAATGTTATGGAGTACTTTTGCCTTTGGTGATTTCATACGGCTGCCTTTACCTGCAGCTAAAATGACTATACTTATGTTATTTTTATTCATTGTATTTCCCATAGTTTATTTTTGTGACATTGTAACATGTATTAGCGTTAGTTTTCAATCTTTTGACGCATCTTTTTATAGATAAAGAGCGTTGAAAAAATTCCAACAAGCGATCCGGCTATGATATCACTTACAAAATGGTCGTCCGCTAGAATACGTCCCGATACACAAGTAACTCCTAAAACTATCCACAAAATGAGATAACGTGGAAACAGAAGGTATAAAACGCTAAAAGTTGCGGCAATTGTCACTGTATGCCCAGAAGGAAAAGAGGCATAAGTACTTGGGTGATGAAACATTGTTATGTACTGGTATTTCATCTTGTGCCAAAATCCCATATCGAAATTTTGAAAGAGTAAAAATCCATACTCTTCAGGCGTACGTGTAAGTCCAGTTGGACGGATACGCCCAAAAATCCATTTAAGAACAATACTGATGAGACCTGAAAAGATATTTGCATACAATAAAAAAAGAAATCTATTTTTAAAGAGTTCATTTTTTCTGATATATTTGTAGTATAAAAATCCAAGAAGCCCTGCACCAATGTACCATTGCGATTCTCCAGTAATACTAAGTAGTTTTCCAAAATGCTTATAGGTCTCTTTGTGGGACAAGAAGTAGTGTGCTACCTCTTTATCAATGTAGTTGTAACTCACTACTATAGAGATAGTGGCAATGAATATGAAGATGACAGCTCTCATTTGATACCTTGATAATTTTTGCATAGTACTAAATCAATACTATTTACACGGTGGTTAGAAATATTGATATCAAAATGCTCAAGTGGTGAAACAGTTTCACATTTCATATAATTTTTTACATTCTTATGGAAAAAATGGGTGTTGATAACTACAAGATTTTTTCCAAGTGGGCTTGTTTTTTGCCATAAATCAAACTGATCTTTTCTTTTGTCTATAAGATAAACTTTTGACTTGTAGGGATGATTGTAAAAGAGTGCACGAGAAGCGAGCGTCCAGTTAGTAACTGCTATGGCATCTTTTGTATCATCTTTTATAAAGGCGTTTGCATGTTTCATAATGCTGTTCCAACCATAAATATCTCTATGTATAGATTGATAATCTGGCTGGGGAATAAACTTAAAGACAAGTTCTGCGTATGCAATAAGACTTAAAAGAAGACCAAAAATAAGAGTGTACTTTACATATTTTTTTGCAACATCATAAAAATAGTAAACCCCAATAGGAATAAATAGAAGGTAAAAAAGAGCTGACCAGTGAGGTAGTGCTGTTTTGTAAAGTGATGCATAGGTAAAGAAACTAATAAGAGTAAGTCCAAACAGAGCTGTTAAAAAGAGGGTGTCATTTTTACTTTTAAAAGCCTTGTATAGACCATAAAATGCGAGTGGTGTTAAAAAAGGATTGTATGCTACAAGCTGCACAGCTAAAGAACGAAAAAAACCACTCCAGTGGATATGTGAAGCACCTACTACATGGTTACTTTGGTATGTAAAGCTAATCCAATGATGTAGTATATTCCAGTAAATCACCGGCATAATAAGTATAAACGCAGTCGCTATTGCAAGGAGCATTTTTGGTGAGTAAAAGAGGGAAAAACGTTTTTTTATGAGTAAGTACAGCACTATTGGAATGATAAAAAGCACTGCTGTGTATTTACTGAGTCCTGCTAATCCTAACAATACTCCAAGTAGTAACCAGTTCTTTGTACTTGGATCTTTCTCGAGAGATATAACACTGAAAATAATAGGAATAATAAGTAAAAAGAGCAGGGTGTCAGGCATAAGCATTAAAAAGAGAACATTAAAAATGAAAGAGGCATAGAGTGCAACAACAGCTATAAAACTTTTCTTTGCATTATGATCAATCCCATAAATGAGTTTATATAACAAGAGTGATGTGATAAAGCCAATGAGTACAGCACTGATACGCGCAGCAAATTCATTGAGACCAAAGAGTGATGTAAAGAAGTGTTGTACCCAACCCACAAGAGGGGGATGGTCAAAATAGCTCCAATCAAGATGGATACCATAGAGGACATAATGTGCCTCATCGACACCAAATCCAACATAAGGAGCTATAAGTAGCCTAAGAATGGCTACAAAGCTTATAAAAAGTAAAAAACTTCTATGTTCTTTAGCGAGAAAGTTCATCAAGTTTAAATTTAAGTGTGTTAAAAACCCATTCAGGAGTGATCACTTTTATACATTGGTTGTCACTACAAGGTGTTTTTCTATGGTTGGATGCACTGACACAAGGGCTACAAGCCATACCCGCAAAAATAGGTGTACTTGGTCCAAGTGAACCGTATAATGCTGGTGTTTCAGGGCCAAAGATAACAAAAGTATGCATATCGGTAATAGATGCAAAATGTGCTGGGCCTGAATCATTTGTAAGCATAAAGGCACTGACACTGTAGAGTGCAGGAAGCTGTAAAAATTTCACAGCACCGGCAAAGTTAATGCAGCGTTTGTCTCCAACATAATCAGCAAGGAGTTGTGCGCCCTCTTTTTCTGCAGGTGCTCCTGTGAGAAGAACAATGGCATTTGCATTGTAGTCAAGAATTTTTTTGATAACCTCACCATAGTTTTCTCTATCCCAACGCCTTTGCGGTAAAAGGTCTGAGGCATTAGAATTTACAAGAATGACAGGATTTTTATCTCTATCAAATCCTTCATACATATCAGAAATTATAGCAATGACAGACTCTTTTTCTTCATCACTAATAACAGCTTTTGCAATTTGCATTTCACTATCGTCAATAATGCGTTTTGTAAAGGGAAGTTCTTGTTTTTCACTTAGTAGTGCATCCACTAAAGCAATGAAGTTTTTTGTAATATGTTGGTGTGGATTGTAGGCAACTTTATGTGTTAAGAAATCTCCACGGTAGAGCCCTTCATTGTGAAAAGCATGGAAACCTACACGATTTTGTGCACCACATGTTGCAGTTAAAAGTGCCGTAAAACGGGAAAAAAGTTCTAAGTCGATGACAGAGTCTATCTTTTTCTCGCGACACCATTTTAAAAATTCTAGTGATGTCTTTGCAATGTTAAAGATTCCATCTTCATCTATGGTGAAAATATTTTTTTCAGGAACAGTTTCAAGGAGTTGTAAAGAGACTTTGTTTTTTGAAAAAATAACAAAATAGAGTTCACCCTCTATGTTCTTTTTCAACTTTCGCATTGCAGGGTCAACCAAAATAGCACTTCCCATTTCTGAGAGTTCTATAAGCAGTACGTTTTTAGGTTTTACTCTTTTTGGTGGTACAAAAAAATCAATTGTTTTTCTAATGAGTGTACCGGTAAATGCAAGTGGAACACCTGCATAGTAGTCAACATTTCTCATAGTGTCTACATTCATTTCATTTCCTCTTGTGTTATTTTTTTATTTTTTATCCAAAAGTAAGAGCCGGGAAGAGCACTTATAATGAGTAAAAGACCATATAAAATACTCATTGCAAGTATTTTAGCAGGATTTGCTCCTATTAGGGTAAATATACCAACCATTGCACCTTCACGAATACCCCATCCTGCAAGTGAAAGAGGGATGATAGTAAGTAGAAAAACAGGAGGCACAGCAATGAGTAACATTTGAAACGTTAGATGTGTATCAATACTTAAAGAGATAGCATACATTGTTAAAACAGACAAGAAATGCACTGCAATTGATATGGAAATATGTTGGAACAAGATTATTTTAGAGCTGTAAAGTGCATTAAGCCTTGTTGAGAGTCGATGAAAAAGATTTAAAAATTTGTATTTTGCAAGGAAATGTATTTTATTATAGAAAAAAAGTGATGTAAAACCGAGTAACCCTACGAGTGAAATAAGAATAATCAGTTGTGAAAGGTCATGATCAAAAGTACCATAAAAGAGAATGGAGGCGATAAGGTTAAGGGCAAGTAGGCCAACAAGCCCGACAACTCTATCGACAAAAACATCATAAAAAGCCTCTTTTTTGTCATAGCCTTTACGTGTAAGATCTATCATACGGACTGCATCTCCGCCAATACTACTTGGAAGAACCTGATTAAAAAAAGTGCCTTTAAAATAACTCTGTACGTAAAATGAGAGGCTCTCTTTAAAAAGAAGAAGTTTTGATATTTTAAACCATCTGTAAGCTGCAAGATAAGTACTGCCAAGTTGTAAAAAAAGCGCTAAAAGAATCCAACCACCGTGGCTTTTTGCTAAAATTCCCCAGAGTTCCTGAAAGTTTATTTTTTGAAAGAGGTAGTAAAAAATTGCGATAGTTATTAGAAATTTAATTATATTTTTCATTCATTGCCATATT
>CAYRVR010000004.1:0-12927 GCA_964427835.1 uncultured Sulfurimonas sp.
CAAACGCCATAATCTGCACGCTCTATTCTATTGAGAGTAGTTATAAGTCTGTTGCGTCGTTTTGTGTACTCTTCAAAGCGGTGGAAGATGATGTTTTGTTCCTGACGTCTGCCTTCGTGGTAGACATTGTCAAGTGAACAATCTTTTTCTACGGGTTTGAGCTGCGTTTGGAGGTATGCTAGCTCTTTTGTGAGTGTCTCTATTTGGGATTCAATGATGCTTTTGAGTGTTTGTTTATCTGTCTTTGTCATGTGTAGTTATTCTTTTAAGGATTTTTTATCCGTTTTCTTTGTAAATTATTTGCAGGAATATAAAAAGTGAGAGTACCAACTTTGTTGCGTTTGACTGCGTTTGAAGTGATGAGTTCTTGCAAATTTTTTTTACTTGCATCATCGAAAAGTATGTCCATATCTTCCATAGTAAGTGGACGCTTGTCAAGAGTGTTGAGAATATCCTCTTTTGTATGGTAGCTGTTATTTGGTTCGGCATGTGTACGCGACGCTATGTGAATAGGAAGCTCGCTGTCAAAGGCAAGAGCAATTGTATGAAGTTCTTTATAACTTACGCCTGTCACAGGGTAGGCTGGTGGTCTGTCTATAGTACCTATATCTATACGTGTAGCTTCTATTTTATGTAGGACTGCGTTTAGTTTTTTTATTTCCTCTTTTGTGTCATTTAAACCATGTACAAAAAGAATTTCAATGTAAAGCTTTCCTTGAAACAGATGAGAAAATTCAATGACTTTTGCAACAATTTGTTCAATATCTATACTCTCATGTGGCCTATCTATTTTTTTAAAAATATCTGATGAAACAGCATCGAGTGAGAGTTTGACTTCATCAAGGTGTAAAAGTGATTGGAAAGTTTGCGGGTTCACTAAAGTAGCACTGTTCGTTAATATGAGCGTTTGTGTCGTGCCTTTTATTTTGTCTATTTCACGAATGAGTTCATCAAGATGTGGATAGAGTGTAGGTTCACCATTGGCTGTGAGTGTGATGGCATCTATTTTGTCGTGAAGATGCTCTTTGAGTGCACTTATGACCTTAGAAACGGGAACAACATCGCTCTGTTTATCCACTGTTGCACTAGGTGCGAGCTCGCAATAGAGACAGTCAAAATTACACTGTTTAAAAGCAGGGGAGAGATCCACGCCCAAACTCATGCCAAAGCGGCGTGAATTTATGGGACCAAAAATTATATTATTTTTTTCCACTGACTCTATGACACTCATTAATGAAATGTTTTGCATTTTCAACAGGAACATCCGGTAAAATTCCATGCCCTAAGTTAAAAATGTGGCGTTTGCCACCCATAACTTTTTCAATAGCTTCAACAGATTCTGTTGTTGCCTCTTTTGAGTAGAGGCGACACGGTTCCATATTTCCTTGCAGTACATACTTGCTACCAAGTTTTTCTTTTGCAAAATCCATTGGTGTAGACCAGTCAACACCGAAAACATCAAAGTTTCCATAGACTTTGTCTAAAAATGCAGGGATACCTTTAGGAAACATTATAATAGGAATATGTGGATATTTCTCTTTTAAATACTCTGCAATCTCTACCATATATTTCCAAGAAAATTCATCATATTTTTCAGGTTCGATTGCCGCTGCCCACGAGTCGAAAATTTGTACAACATCTATGCCCGCTTCTATCTGTTTTTCCATATAAAATTTTACAACTTCTGTTACTTTTGCAAGGATTTTATGGAGTAGTTCAGGGTTTGAGTACATCATTTTTTTACATACATTGTATGTTTTTGTTCCTTGTCCTTCTATCATGTACGTTGCGAGTGTCCATGGAGCACCTGTAAAACCTATGAGGGCTTTGTCATCTGCAAGTTTTGTTTTGATGAGTTTGATGGTATCATAAACATAAGTAAGTTTGCTTGCTGCTTCTTCACCACCTGTAAGGGCATTTAAGTCTTCTTCATTTTTAAGAGGAGCACTAAAAACCGGACCTTCTCCTTTTATGAAAGATAATTCCATTCCCATCTCATTAGGAACAACCAAAATATCGCTAAACATAATAGCAGCATCAACACCCACAATATCAACAGGCTGGAGTGAAACTTCACATGCCATCTCCGGATTGTGGCAAAGTGACAAAAAGTCACCCGCTTTTGCACGTACTTCCATGTACTCAGGAAGGTAACGGCCTGCTTGACGCATCATCCAAACAGGGGTGTATGGTGTCTCTTTGCCAAAACAGGCATCTACAAAAATTTTACTCATATCTCTTCCTTCAATTAATTTTTTTCTAGTTAGTGGTGATGTCCGACTTTACTTAAAAAGTAGAGTCCAACTGATACTGCTGTAATAGAGAGTGCTAAATATAAAAGTTCAAGAGGTGAGCTGTATGTTGCCAGTCCAACTTTTTTAAAAAATCCAACAACAAGCACCATAACAATCACTTTTGAAATTTTATCTTTGAGTTGATCAAGAGAATGAATAGCAAGTATTTTGTTTTCTTTCTCTTCATCTTCACGTGCTGGATCGATGTCCGAAATAAAAAGCTCATATAAACCAAAAGAGAACAGTAACATAACAACACCGATAAGGTATAAATCAACGGCACCTATAATTCCACCGACAACAAGTTCATGGAAATGCTCAGGATGGTGATGGTTTACATAAGTATTTATAACAAGTTTGGCAGTGTCATATACATCAAATGAGGCCACGATAAAGAGTACAATGGCTCCAACTATTCCAAATATAACAGCCATGATAACCATAAAGCGAGAGCCCCATAAGCTCCCTTCAAATAATCTCTCTAGCATTGTAATTAACCTTCCATCTCAACCCATTTTTGGGCAATTCGTACAGCATTTGTTGCTGCACCCACACGTAAATTATCTGCTACAACAAATAAGTGGAGCATGTTGTTAGCAAAGAGGTCTTCACGGATTCTTCCAACGAAAGTCTCATTTTGATCAACACAATCTTTTGGCATTGGATAGAGCTCTTTACTTGGGTCATCAACGACAACAATATTTGGTGCTTTACTTAAAATTTCTCGTGCTTCATTCGCTGAAACTTCAGAGTCAAAAGTAAGGGTAAGTGCTTCAGAATGTCCACGAAGAACAGGTACACGTACACATGTCGCACTCAGAGCGATTTCTTTGTGCATGATTTTTGTGGTTTCGTTAACCATCTTCATCTCTTCTTTTGTGTATGCATTATCAGTGAAAACATCAATTTGTGGGATCACATTCAGTGCTATTTGTTGGTTAAATGCTTTTACTTCTGCTTCATCAAGTTTGAATGCAAAAAATGCTTGCATTTGATCTACAAGTTCTTTCATAGCAGATTTTCCTGCTCCACTTGTTGCTTGGTAAGTCGCTACATCAACACGGACAAGATCATATGCTTCATCTAAAGGTTTGAGTGCTTGTACCATTTGGATAGTAGAGCAGTTTGGATTGGCAATAATACCTTTTGTTTTATAGTTTCTGATATCTTGAGGATTTACTTCTGGCACAACAAGTGGAACTTCATCATCCATTCTAAAGTGTGATGTATTGTCAATGACTACTGCACCTGCAGCTACTGCATGCGGAGCGAATTTTGCACTCACACTACCACCTGCTGAGAAAAGCGCAATTTCGACATCTTCTTTTGCAAAAATATCTTCTGTTAGCTCTATAATGTCATACTGTGCACCATTAAATTCTACTTGTTGTCCTACGCTTCTTGCACTTGCAAGTGGTACGAGTTTTGCAAGAGGAAAGTCAATCTCTTCTAAAACTCTTAGTATCTCTTCCCCAACTGCTCCATTTGCCCCAACGACTGCTACGTTATATTTTTTCATTTCTATTTTTCTCCTATTTTCTAGTATCTAAAAAGAGTTCTTCTTTTTGTATCTCTTGCGTTTCACTGAGTATTACTGAGCGTTCAACGACAGAAAGAAGTTCTCGTATATTTCCAGGCCAATTATATTGGAGTAGTTCCTTTTGTGCCTCTTGTGAAAATGTTTTTGTTTCAAAACCGTATTTTACACAGTTTTGAGTAACCATTGCGTTTGCTATGGCTAAAATCTCATCTTTTCGCTCCCGTAAGGGTGGAATGTGTAGAGGAATTGTATTGAGACGATAGTAAAGATCCTCCCGAAATTCTCCCTTTTTAATTTTTTCATCTAAGTTCGCATTTGTAGCTGCAATCACACGAATGTCTATTTTTGTTGCTTTAGAAGAGCCAAGTCTTCTTACTTCTTTTTCTTGGAGTGCACGGAGTAGTTTTGCCTGTACACCATAGGGCATCTCACCGATTTCATCGAGAAAGAGCGTACCACCATTTGCTAGTTCAAACTGACCTGCTTTTGCCTGTTGGGCATCCGTAAAAGCACCTTTTTCAAAACCAAAAAGCTCACTTTCTATAAGATTTTCCGGAATAGCAGCCATGTTAATTGCCACGAAAGGCTTTTTTGCTCTTGGGGAATTTTTATGGATGTAAGAGGCAAATACCTCCTTGCCAACACCACTCTCTCCGAGCAGTAAGACAGAAGCATCCGTTTTTGCAGCCTTTTGTGCAATGGTAAGCACTTTTTGTAAGGCTTCTGAAGTGCCTAAGAAATCTTCTGATTTCTTTTTCTTCTGTGTTGCGTTTTTTTTGACTTTTTGTACTTTTGCTTCGCGCTCAATTGCTGCTATAAGAGTGTCAATATCAAATGGCTTAAGAAGAAAATCCTTCACTCCTAGATGAATAGACTCAATAGCTCTAGTTAATGTGGCATTTCCCGTCATGATGATGATTTCATAACGGCCATTGAGCTCTTTAATAAACTCAATACCATCCATTTTTGGCATATTGATGTCAGTAATCACTAAGTCAAAACTCTCATCAAGCTTTTTAAGAGCATCTACAGCATTTTTAAAAGTTATAACTTCATACTCTTTGTAATCGCCCATCGCAATTTCAAGAGATTTACGCATATTGATATCGTCTTCTACTATTGCAATTTTCAATGAAAGTCCTAATTTTCTGGCTGTTTTAAATGCGAAATTGTAACAAAAGTATCATTAAAATCGACTTTGAAACATTGGGTCTTGAGTGTGAGGATTGTCACTGCGTTTATATGTGCATTTGTAGTTGTTTGTGAGCTTCTAATTTCAAAAGGAAGTTTTTGCAGATATTCTCGAAATCTATTAGCATGTTTAGAGATGATACTCTGGAAGTTATGATTGTGAGAGCTTGGTAAAATGAGTGTTTGATCAGGAATTCCCTGACACTCTTTCATACTTTTTGCAATGTCTAAATGCTCATTATAGAGCGCTGCATTTTGGACACTACAGCGGTAAGAAATAAGGTAATCACTTGCACTGAGTGCAAGTGAAAAGCAAAGGACTACTGTGCAAAGTCTGAGCGTGAAAGAGTAATCTCCATCTCTACTTCGCATAAACCATCTTTAAATGTTGTCTCAACAATATTTGCATTTCTCACCATCGCTTGGACTGATGTTCTTACAGTTGAGCGTTTTACCATCATATTTTTTATGAGGTCTTGACCATCAACACTCACACCTTTTACTTTTTCTGCGATAAGTCTGTAGGCATCAGCTGTAGCTGCACGTTTTGCAAGGGCGTATGCTTGTGCTGGAGAAGTAGTATTTACCGGTGCAACACCTTGTCCTACAACACTAATAATAAGTGGTTCATTAGCAGAGAGTACATCTTTTTTTGGTGTTTCTTTTTCAACTTTTGGAGGCATTGCGCAGTGTGCTGGCATTGTACAATGTGGTGGCATTGCTTGTGCTGCCTGCTCTTTGTTATATACTACATTAATTGTAGTATTGCTTGGAGCCGTTACATCCTCTGCTTTTGTATTGCTGAGAGGTTTGTTTACTTCAGGTATTGTCGTAACTATTGGTATTTTACTGTTTTTCTCTGCACCAAACGCAGCGATAGACAATAGAGAGATTAACACGAAAGAGTACTTCATTTTTTATCCTTAAAGGAGCCAATGACTCCATTTATATCTTAATATATTGCGTTTAAAGCAATTGTTATTCCAAATTAAGAGTTGGAGATGATTCTTCTTCCTCTCCCTCATCATCCTTTTCTTCTTTTGGACATCTTGAGATGCTGACAACTTCATCACCTTTTACAATGTAAACTCCCGATGTATTTCTGCTTGATTTAGAAATTGTTTGCATATCAACACGGATCATCTTACCGGCTTTGGTCAGTGCCATCATGTCCATACCTTCATCAACCATTAAACATCCTACTATATGTTTACCGGTTTTTGCAGTCATTTTCATTGCAATTACACCTGAACCACCGCGATTAGTGAGTCTGTATTCGCCTGCATCTGTACGTTTTCCAATCCCTTTTTCAGCTACTATAAGAATCTCTTGTGAATCATCAGCAATGATATTTGCATCTACAACTTCATCGCCCTCGTGTTTAAACTTGATTCCTCTTACACCACGGGTACTTCGACCTTGTTCACGTGTTTTTTCTATTTCAAATTTAATACATTGTGCGAGTTTAGTAACAATGAAAAGATATTTAATACTTTTATCTGCAATTTTTGCAGTGATAAGCGCGTCATTTTCATCAAGTACAATAGCTTTGACACCATTACTTCTGATATTGCTAAATTCACTTAAATTCGTACGTTTTACAACACCATTTTTCGTAAAGAAAACGAGTGATTTTTCTTCACTAAAATCAGTTGTCGGAATAATTGATTGGATCTGCTCATCTGCCATGAGATTAATGAGATTGACAACTGCTTTTCCTTTTGCTGTTCTACTTCCTTCTGGAATTTTGTAAACTTTAAGCCAGTGGAGTTGTCCTCGGTCTGTAACAAAGAGCAGCGTATCATGTGTATTACATGTGAAGAAACTTTCTATAAAGTCATCTTCGTATGTTGTAACTGCAGTTTTTCCTTTTCCACCACGTTTTTGTTTTTCGTAGTTTGCAAGTGGCACACGTTTAATATAGCCTCTGTGCGTGATAGTAACAACCATTGGCTCATTTGGAATGAGATCTTCAATGTCTATATCATCATAGTCATCTTCAATTTCCGTTCTTCTTGGTGTTGTATAGGTAGAAAGAATTTCATCAAACTCTTCACCAATAATTCCATGTAAAACCTCTTCACTTTTAAGAATAGACTCTAAATAGGAAATAAGTTTTAAAAGTTCTGCAAGCTCTTTTTCGATTTTCTCTATTTCTAAGCCTGTAAGGCGACCAAGTCGCATAGCTACAATGCTTTGTGCCTGAATAGGACTGAAATCAAATTCGCTTACGAGATTGTCACGAGCATTCTCTTCGTTTTCTGAAGCACGAATTACACGAATTACTTCATCTATAATGTCAATGGCTTTTTTCAAACCTTCCAATATATGTGCCCGTGCTTTTGCCTTTTCAAGGTCAAAAATAGTACGACGGATAATAATTGTTTTACGGTGGTTAATAAAATGCTTGAGTATATCAATTAGACCAAAGATTCTTGGTTCTTGATTTAATATAGATAGCATAATAATACCAAATGTCGTTTGCATAGCTGTTTGTTTAAATAGATTGTTCAAAACAATTTCGCTGATAGCATCACGTTTGAGCTCTATCACAACACGCATACCATCACGGTCTGATTCATCCCGTATTTCTGATACGCCGTCTATCATTTTATCTTTTACAAGATTGGCAACATTTTCAATAAGACGGGCTTTGTTGACTTGGTATGGAAGTTCATCTATAACGATGACCTCTTTTTTCGCTTTTTGCTCAATGTGCGTTTTTGCACGGACTTTAATACGTCCTCGTCCTGTTTCATACGCATCCATAATGCCTTTTTTCCCAAAAATAATACCACCTGTTGGAAAATCTGGTGCTTTTATGTGTTCCATGATTTCAGGAAGTGTAATGTTTGGATTTGCTAAAAGGGCTTTGAGTCCATTCATAATCTCAGTAGGATTATGTGGAGGAATATTTGTTGCCATACCAACAGCAATACCTGATGAACCGTTGATAAGCAGGTTTGGTACCCGTGTTGGCATTACATCAGGCTCTTTTGTTGTGGCATCATAGTTGTCTATCATATTGACAGTATTTTTATCGAGGTCTTTTAAAAGTTCTCCTGCATACTTCGTCATACGTGCTTCGGTATAACGCATAGCAGCTGCGGAGTCACCATCAACAGAACCAAAGTTCCCCTGACCATCAACAAGTTCCATACGCATAGAAAAATCCTGTGCCATACGAACAAGTGCATCATAAACAGCAGTATCACCATGTGGATGGTACTGACCGATTACATCACCGACGATACGCGCAGATTTTTTATATTTTGCACCGAAAGAGAGATTGAGTTTATCCATCGCATAGAGTATTCTTCTATGTACAGGTTTTAAGCCATCTCTAACATCAGGAAGTGCACGCCCAACGATTACACTCATAGAGTAGTCTAAATAACTGCTTTGGAGTGTCTCTTCTATATTTATAGTTTGTATTTCACCATTGTTTAACAAGTTGCCCATTAAAACACCTAAAAATTAAATTCTCCTATTCTACACTCTTAAGGCTTAATAAAATGTTTAAATGCAATAAAGTTTTTTAATTCTTTGACAAAAAAAGAAACAATAAACAGTTGATTAAAAAATAGGCAGTGATATACCCTTTATGAAGAGAAATTACTTTATACTTGCGTTAGTAAATTTAAATAAAGGATTCTTTATGAAGAAATGGTTTGTAGCTTTATTATTGGCTTTACCTTCTTTGGCAATGGCTGAAGATAAACTCGATACGGGGGATACGGCATGGATGATGATCTCTACTGCTTTAGTGTTGTTGATGACACCGGCAGGATTGGCACTCTTTTATGCAGGTATGACACGTAGTAAAAACGTTCTCAATACCTATGCAATGGTATTTGGTGCATTTGTTGTTGCTTTTGTTGTTTGGATTGCAGCAGGGTATTCTATTGCGTTTGGAACAGCAAGTTCGAGTGCTGTACAAGAAGTAATGGGTGGTTTTAGTAATGTTTTCTTAAATGGTATTAAGTGGACTGACCTAAGCGGAACATATCCTACATATGTATTTGTTGCATTTCAAGGAACTTTTGCTGCTATTACTGTTGCTATTGCTTCTGGATCTGTTATTGAACGTATTAAGTTCTCAACATGGTTAGTGTTTGTAGCTATTTGGGGACTTGTAGTGTATGCTCCTGTTGCGCATATGGTATGGGGTGGCGACGGTGCTTTCCTTTTTGATGCAGGTGCTTTAGACTTTGCTGGTGGTACAGTTGTACATATGAATGGTGGTTTAGCTGGTCTTGTAATGGCTATTCTTGTTGGAAAACGTGCTGGATATCCTAAGTCTGCTATGAAACCAGCTACAGTTCTTTTAACTGCACTTGGCGCGGCTCTTTTATGGTTCGGTTGGTATGGATTTAATGCAGGTTCGGCGTTTGGAGCAAATGCTATTGCCGGTGTAGCACTCTTAACTACAACTATTGCTACTGCAATTGCTGCTATTACATGGATGCTTCTTGAGTGGTTTGTGTATAAAAAACCAACACTTTTAGGAATTGCTACAGGTGCTGTTGCAGGTCTTGTCGCTATTACCCCTGCTGCTGGATTTGTAAATGTAGGTGGTGCATTCATCATTGGTATTTTAGGAACACTCTTTGCATTCTGGGGTGTTACTGTTCTTAAAAAGAAACTTGGTTATGATGACTCTTTAGATGCTTTTGGTGTACACTTTTTAGCAGGTCTTTTTGGAGCGCTTGCAACGGGTGTTTTAGCTGTAAAAGATGATGCTCTTCTTTGGGATGGTCCTCTTAAAGCTTCTGGTGATAGAATGGGACAATTCTTAGTGCAAGTTGAGTCTGTTGTTGTTATTGGACTCTTTACACTTGTTGGAACTGTAATTGTGTACTACATCGCTACTGCTCTTACAGGTGGAAGTCGTGTAAGTGAAGAAGAAGAAGCAATGGGTCTTGATGAATCTATTCACGGTGAAAAATATATAAATAACTAATCTCTTTTATGGGATTAGTATCTTGTCGTTGTAATTAAAAGTGGTTACAATAAGCGTAATAAATTAAGTAAACTTTTTGGAGTAACAAAATGATGAAAAGAGTAGAAGCAATCATAAAACCTTTTAAATTAGAAGATGTAAAAGATGCATTGGCGGAAATTGGTATTGATGGTATGACAGTAAGTGAAGTAAAAGGATATGGTCGTCAAAAAGGCCATAGTGAACTGTACCGTGGTGCAGAGTATGTAGTCGATTTTTTACCAAAAATTAAGATGGAAATGATCGTTGCAGAAGAGATGGTAGAACAGGTTACTGCTACAATTGTAGAAGCTGCAAGAACTGGTAAAATCGGTGATGGTAAAATATTTGTTAGTGATATTGAAAAAATCATCCGTATCCGTACTGGTGAAACAGACAAAGAAGCAATATAAGCTTTTCCCTTCCCTTAAGGCATAGCATCTTTTTGTTATGCCCTCTTCTTCAAATTTAACATAAATGTAACAGAGATTTTGATACTATCATTTTCATGAAATATCATACGAAATCTTTCTCCCTTTCTCTTTTTATTCATCTGTTGATTATAGCGCTTATTTACTATGGCTATAGAAAATTTTACAGTGAAAATAATGCGATAAAAGAGGAAAAAATATGTGTAAAACTATGTAATGTAAAGAGCCAAACGCAGCCCGTACACACAACAGTTACAAAAGCAAAAGCAGTGCCTAAGAGTGTGGTTTCTAAGAGAAAAGAGCAAAAGAAAGTTCCAAAAGTAGTAAAGAAAAAAGTTCTTGTGAAAAAAACAAAGGCGACGAAAAAAAGAAAAGTAATAGCTTCAAAAAAAAATATCAATACAACACAAAGCAAGAAAATAGAAAAAGTAAAATCGAAGCCGATAGAAAATACCTTAAAGCCATTCGCTACAACGCAGGTGCCTTTGAAACAAAAGAGTATAAAAACAGTCGAGGCAGCTCAAAGAGCTTATTTACAAGAGAACATAAATAAAATCAGTGAACTTATTCGAGAAAATTTATACTATCCAAGAAGGGCACGTAAAAGAGGTATAGAAGGGATTGTTGTGGTTACATTTGTACTCCACAAGGATGCAAGGGTTACAGATGTGCATATACTCTCTGCAAATAGAGCAATATTAGGACGAGCCGCTGTAAGAACAATAGAGGAACTCTCTGGAAAATTTCCGAAACCTCATGAAGCAATCACACTAAAAGTACCGATTAATTATGTGTTGGAATAATAAAGTTGATTTTTGAGAAATGGTGACCCCAAGGAGAATTGAACTCCTGTAACATGGATGAAAACCATGGATCCTAACCGCTAGACGATGGGGCCACATTGTAGAAAATAAATGGTGTCCTGTGATGGATTCGAACCATCGGCCACATCATTAAAAGTGACGTGCTCTACCAGCTGAGCTAACAGGACTTGCTCTCTTGTTTGTTAAGAGGCCGAAATTATAGGCAAAAAAAAACTATATGTCAAGAAAAAATGAGAGAAATTATAAAATCTTTGTAAATTTGTAGAATTAATAAGTCATTTAATATCTTTTGACTACAATTTAGAGTGTAATGAGGACAAAGAATGGGAAAAAAGATGAAATTAGTAATAGCTGCGTTTATGTTTATTGTGTTGGGTGGATGTGCGCAAAGGGTGGGCTTTGATGTGCTTGTTCCAGCACAAGTAGATGCAATGGCAAGGGTGAAAAAAATAGCAGTGAGTAGTTTTGTTGATGACAGGGTGGGACTCTCTCGAAAAGTAGAGTCTAAACTAGCTTCGGTGCGTATTGATGGAAAGAATTTTTTTACAGTTGTAAGTCGAAGTGATCTCAATAAAATAATAGCAGAACAAAAATTACAAAACAGCGGACTTGTGAATGATAAAAATATTGTCAAAGTCGGTGAAATTATAGGTGCGCAAGCGATTATTTCCGGTCGTGTTTCTCGTCCATCAAAGGAAGATAGTTATTTCTATGAAGAAAGGGTGCGTTGTGCAGATAAAAAATGCAAAGAGATTGAAACGTATAATGTGCGTTGTATGAAGCGAGTTGTAAGTCTCTCAGCTGAGTTACGTGTTGTAGATATAACAAAGGGTGACATTATTTATGCACAAAATTTTTCCAAGCAGAGAGTATTTAAGCATTGTGCAGATGACTCAAAGGCGATTCCATCAAAAGCAATGGTCGCACAAAACCTTGCAGATGCAATAGCTGATGATTTTACCTATAAACTTGTTCCACACTATAATCATTTAAATGTGGCACTTCTTGATGACCCTGATTTGGATTATACTGATGAGCAAGAAAAACTTCTTAAAAATGCTCTTGTTTATATTAAACAAAAACGTTATGATAAGGCACAACAGCTCCTTTTAAAATTGGTTGATGCAACAGGAGCGAAGAGCTATGTGGCTTTTTATGACTTGGGTGTTATAAAAGAGGCTGAGGGAAAATACAAAGAGGCACAAGAGTACTACTCTTATGCCGACAACTTAATGGTTGAACCTGTTGAAGAGATCAATGAAGCAGTCAATCGTATTGGTTTATTGATTGCTAATCGTAAAAAAACTATGGAGCAGTTAAATAGATGAGTAAAATAATCATATATGCCTTATTCTTTTCATTCGTTTTCCTTTTTGGAGGGTGTAGCTCTGCAAAAAGGGTAGTAGTTGCACAAAAACCTCTTCCACAATGGTATGAAAATCCTCCGCACTCTAAAGGTGATGTTTTATATGGTGTAGGTGAGGGAAAGAACAAGCAAGAGGCAATTAATAACGCTCTCTCTTTTATAGCTTCAACATTGAGTGTTTCCATCTCTTCATCTTTTCGTGCAAAAACGGTTATCCGTGAGGGAAGCATAAACAGCTCTGATGCACAGTATGTGAACCAAACACACAGCAGGGTAAAACGTGTACGCATTACAAACTAT
>CAYRVR010000004.1:13027-30546 GCA_964427835.1 uncultured Sulfurimonas sp.
TTGCAGCCAAATTATATGCCACAGGAGTATTATACAAAGAGAGAAGCTCTTGTGAAAAAGTATAATGCGCTGCGTTTACATATCCATTTTTCGATTCACGCAACGAAAGAGGCAAAGAGGTTTGTGAGTAGTTTTAAAAAAGGAATTGAAAAAAGAGGCTTTTTTCTAGGTACAAAAGAAGATAAATACCATTTTATCGTAAAAATTGAGGCACAAATTGTACCAGCAAATGCTTATGGCTTTACAATAGCACGCGCGCAAATTAATGTAACTACCTATGATAAAAACAAGAACATTATAGGAGCCAATCTTTTGCATATTACAGGGCAATCATCGCAAGGTTATAGTGTAGCTTTACAAGACCTTTCAAAAAAACTTGGAGTTCAAATAGAGAAAGAGGGAATTTTTAAAATTTTAAACTTAAACATTTATTAACTGTTTACTTCTTGGGAATATACTTGCAATATATCAAATAAGTATATGAATAAGGGATTGTAAGAATGATTAATAAAATTGAAAAAGTAAAACAAGAAGTAAGTAAGGTTGTTGTAGGGCAAGAGAAGATGATAGACTCTCTTCTTATAGCACTTTTATGTGAGGGACATATTCTTATAGAAGGTGTTCCTGGACTTGCAAAGACAACAACAGTAAATGCACTCTCAAAGGCTTTGGGACTCTCTTTTAAACGTGCACAGTTCACACCTGACCTTTTGCCATCTGATATTCTCGGAGCAGAGATTTATGACCCACAAACCAATGAGTTTAAAATTAAAAAAGGGCCTATTTTTACCAATCTTTTACTTGCGGATGAAATTAACCGTGCGCCTGCAAAAGTACAGTCTGCACTGCTTGAAGTAATGCAGGAAAAGCAGGTGACTATTGGAGATACAACTTTTAAAATACCACTTCCATTTTTTGTTATGGCAACACAAAATCCTGTAGAACAAGAGGGTGTTTACCAGTTACCAGAAGCACAGCTTGACCGTTTTATGCTCAAACTTGTAGTGGGATACAACACAAAAAAAGAAGAGTTAGAAATAGCAAGACGAATATCGAGTGGTAATTTTGAAACGATAAACGCAGTGCTAAATGTGGATGAGCTCAATGCAATTAAAGAGGCTGTCCGTAATGTCCATGTCGATGCAGAGGTTGAAGAGTATATGATAGAACTTGTAAACGCAACCCGTCACCCTGAAGAGTATGGACTTGAAGAGGTGAAAGAGTACATCCAGTTTGGTGCATCTCCTCGTGTAAGTATTGATATGTTTAAAGCGGTAAAAGCAATGGCATTTATGCGTGGAAAAGATTTTGTAACACCTGTAGATGTAGCCTACATTGTAAAAGAGTTAATGCGTCACCGTATTGTGCTTACATACGAGGCAGAAGCAGAGGGAATTACAACAGATACTATCATTCAAAAAGTGATTGAAACTGTTTCCATCCCGTAAGGTTGCTACAGTGAGCAAATTACAAAAAATACTTGTCCGTGCTCGTCGGCAGGTCTTTTCCGAAATGGTGGGAAATAATCCCTCCATTTTTCAAGGAGAAGGGTATGACTTTATCGAGCTACGGGAGTATATGCCGGGTGATGATATTCGCCATATCGACTGGAATATTACAGCAAAACTAAAAAAGCCTTATATTAAGATTTTTCGTGAAGAGCGTGAACTGAATGTTGTTGTGGCTTCTATGCTTAACGGAAGTGTTTATTTTGGTTCAAAACGTTTTAAACAGGATGTTATTGCTGAGGTAAATGCGCTTGTAAGTTTCTCTACAATTAAAAATGGAGATCTACTGAGTTCCTATATTTTTAGTGATGCTATGCATTCGCATTTAAAGCCGAGTAAAAAGCTCTCGCATGTGCACAAAAGTGTCGAGGAAATTCTGAACTTTGATCCTCTCAACCATAAAGCAGACTATAAAAATCTTGCAGATACGCTCTTTAGAAGACTCAAACGCAAGTCACTTATTATTGTCATTGGGGATTTTTTTGAAATTCCTGATTTTAAACTGCTTGCTAAAAAACATGAAGTTCTCGCGGTGATTGTGCGAGACAGATTAGAAGAACATCCACCTGAAATGGGTTTCAGCTCTTTAGTTGATCCTGAGACTGGTAATGTACTTGAGGGTGATTTTAATGCAGAAACTGTAAGAAATTATGAAAAAAAAGTGCTGGTACACGACAGAGAACTTTATGCAACATTTAGAAAACATCAAATCCGATTTGGAAAAATTTATACGGATGAAAGTGTGGGTGTTGGTTTACGAAGATTATTTGAGGGGCGATAGATGCAAAATACAACACAAATACCATTGCATGACATTAAACCACTTATAGAAATTCATGACTACTCTTTGTACTACTTTATTGCAATAGTTGTGATTGTCAGTGCCATCGTGCTTGGTGGAGCATATTTACTCTATCGTTGGTATAAAAATAAAAAGCGATTTAACATCCGAGCAGAGCATTTTAAACTGCTTAAAAATGTAGATTATTCAGATGCAAAAAAAGCAGCTTATGAACTTACAAAATATGGTGCAACATTTAAAGATGATAGCCAGCGGCACCATAAAGCGTATGAAAATATGCTTGAAAAATTAGAAAAATATAAATATAAAAAGAGTGTAGAAAATTTTGATAATGATACAATCCATTACATTGAACTCTTTGAAGGACTCATAGATGTTTGACGGAATTTACTTTGAATTTCCCAAACTAGTATTTGTCATTTTCTTTTTTATAGCCTGTGCATCACTCTGTAAAATGAAAATGCCATCTATTTATTTTCCACATACAACTGTGTTTATGAAAAATACAGTTTCGGCATCAAAGTTACTTTTCTTTTTGAAATGGCTGACGATTGTTATGATGATACTGGCATTAATGTCTCCTGTAAAAGATGAACCTTATGAGCTCAAACCAAAACACGGGCATGAAATAGCTCTTGTCTTGGATGCTTCTGGTTCTATGAAAGAGCGAGGTTTTGATCCTCAAAATCCCGGAGCAAGCCGCTTTGATGTTGTCAAATCAATTGTAAGAGATTTTATACAAAAACGAAAAAATGACAATATTGGTCTGGTTGTATTTGGTTCATACTCTTTTATAGCATCGCCACTGACTTATGATAAAAATATACTCTCTCGCATTGTCTCACAACTCCAAGTGGGAATGGCAGGGCAGTACACAGCACTCTATGAGGCTTTGGCTCAGGGAGTGAATTTGCTAAAAATGAGTAAGTCAAAATCAAAGGTAATGATACTTTTAACAGATGGGTATTCAACCGCAGGTGTCGATAAAATTCCGCTTGATGTAGCTATTGATATGGCTAAAAAAGAGGGTATAAAAGTCTATCCTATTGGTGTTGGTTCTACAAATTCTCCAGATGGCTATAATCGGGCAGTACTGATGAAAATAGCAAAAGAGACCGGTGGTGTTGCCTTTGGTGCATCCAACGCAAGACAACTTATGGATATTTATAAAAAAATAGATAAATTAGAAAAGTCAGAGATAAAAAATGAGACTTTTAGCTATTTACATTATTACTATTTTTATCCACTCTTTATTGCGCTGTTGTCGTTAATGTTATATGTCTATTTACGAAATAAAAGAGGAGCACACAGATGACATTTTTACATCCAGAATTTTTGTACTATATGTTACCCGTCATTGTTATATTATTTGCTTTGCTTTTGACACAAAAAGATCCGCAAAAGTCGTTTTTCTCTGATGAGGTGATGGCAAAATTGCAGGTAAGTGCAAATACACTGACACTTCAAGCACGCAATGCTCTCTTTTTTGTTATATCTGCTTTAATGGTCATCGCCTTAGCCGATCCCGTTATAAAAGATGGAAAAATTGCTGTAAAAGAGAAGAGTGCAGACATTATGATAGCATTGGATATTTCAGATTCAATGCTTGCTACAGATGTCTATCCAAACCGTTTAAAACTTGCAAAACAAAAAGCTTTAGAACTGCTGCGTTTAGCACCTAATGAACGTATAGGGGTTATTGCTTTTGCCAAAAACTCTTATCTTGTTTCACCTTTGAGTTTTGATCATGATGCTGTACGTTTTTTGCTTGCAAACCTAGACACAAACTCTATAACAGAGCAGGGCACAAACTTGATGTCGATGCTAGAAGTTGTTGATAAGAGTATAAAAAATGACTCGAAAAAGTATATTTTACTTCTGAGTGACGGTGGTGATGATAGTGATTTTTCCAAAGAAATTGCCTTTGCAAAAAAACACAATATTGTCGTTTTTGTGCTTGGAATGGGAACGACGCAAGGCGCACCTATTAAGAAGAAAAATGGGGAGTTTATAAAACAAAATGGAAAAATTATTATTTCAAAACTCAATGAAAAAATAGCAACACTTGCTACACAAACGGGTGGTGTTTATATTCAAAATGTGAACTCTAATGAGGATGTGAAACGGATGTTACAAGAGATAGAGCGAAATGCAAAGAAAAAAGAGCTCAAATCACAAGAGATTGAGAAGTATATTCCTCTTTTTTATTATCCTTTAGGTTTGGCACTTTTACTCCTACTTATAGCGACTTCTTCCATGAGTAAACGTGTTAAAGTAGAAGTACCTGCTGCGTTTATTGCCATGCTTATGCTTTTTCATACTACTGCTTCAAACGCAGTAGTATTGGACTTTATGGAACTACATGATGCAAAGAGCGCCTATGCGCAGAAGGACTATGCAAAAGCTGCGAAAACCTATGAAGAGTATGCAAAAAAAGCAGATAATGTTGGTGCGTACTATAATGCGGGAAATGCCCTTTATAAAATGGGTAAGTATAAAGAAGCAGTAAAAGCGTATGAAAAAGCCTACTATAACAATAAAAAAGATGAGGCAAAATTGCGTGCAAATCTTGGGAATGCCTATGCAAAGCAGGGTGATCTTAAAGATCTGCAAAACGCAGTAAAAGAGTATGAAAAGTCTTTGAAATTAGTAGAAGACAAGCCAACACGTGAAAATCTTGAAATGGTTAAAAAAGAGATTCAAAAAAGAAAAAAACAGCAGCAAAAGAAACAAAATAAGCAAAAGAATAATAAGCAGGATAAAAAGCAAAACAAAAAGAATCAGCAAAATAAGAAAAATCAACAGAACAAGCAAAACAAACAGAACAAGCAGAACAAAAAAAACAGTGATAAGAAAAACTCTCAAAAGAGTCAAGGAAAGTCTGATAAAAGTGATAAAAAGAAGCAGACAAAGTCGCAAAAACAAAGCAAAGAGGAGTCACAGCACCAGCAAGGTGACAAAAAGAAGAATGAACAACAAAGGAAGGCAAATAAACAAAAGAAAAAAGAGCAGTCTCAAAAACCACAAGAGTTGAAAAATAAGAGTAAAAAAGAGAAAGCTCAAAAGGCTGCAAGTGCTGCAAACGCAGCAAAAGCACATGATAAAATGAGTAATGCAGAAGAGAAAAAATGGTTGAAAAAACTTGGTAAAAACCAAACAAGTTATCTCTATATGCTCAATGCAAATAATAACAGTAAGGAAAATACAAATGAAAAACCTTGGTAAAATAATATTTACTCTTTTTTGTTTTGCAACAAGTGCACTCTATGCAAATGTTGTAGCAGAGGTCTCACCGAAAGTCGTCTATAGAGGTGATGAAGCTACCTATATGCTTACCATTGATGGTAATAAAATAGAAAAACCCATCATAAGTACAATTTGTGGGGCAAACGTTACGGGAACACGCTCACAAACAAGTATCAGCATGATAGATATGGAGTATAAAAAGAGTTATATTCTTAGTTATACATTCGTGCCACAAAAAAGCTGTGTGATTGCACCTGTAAGCCTACGGGTTGATGGTAAGGTTGAAAAATCAAACGCAGTGAAAGTGATAGTCAAAAAACCGACGCAAAATAAAGATGCAGATTTTGTTCTTGCATTGAAACCTTCTAAAAGCACACTTTTTGTGGGTGAACCTTTTACGTTGGAGCTGACACTCCGACAAAAAAAGAGTGCAGAAGTAGTTGACAGTAAATTTGTTGCACCTGATTTTAAAGGCTTTTGGGTAAAAGGTAAACCAGTATCAAGCCGAAGTGAGGATGAAGAGTATGTTTATACAAAAGCACGCTATAGACTCGCTCCACAAAGAGAAGGGAACCTAACAATAGCACCTGCGCAGATAAAAATTGCAAGAAGAGTCAATTCTAATGATGGTTTTGGAATGATGTTTCCGGAAGTAAAATGGCGAACATACTACTCAAATGCAGTCCAAATAGTTGCAAAACCACTCCCTCATAATGCAAAACTTGTAGGAAACTTCACTATACATGCAACAGCAGATAAGACAACAATAAATCCAAATGAAGCGGTAAATGTGACTGTTGAGGTAGATGGAGAGGGTGATTTAGAAGATATAGGAAGTTTTAAACCATACATCAACGGTGTCAATGTTTTTGCTGAAAAGATTGAAATAAAAGGAAACAAACTCACGCAAAAACTTGCCTTTGTTTCAGATAAAGATTTTACAATCCCACCTTTTTCTATTGCTTTTTATAATTTAAAAACAAAACGTGTCGAAAAAATTTCTACACAACCGATTCACATTAGAGTCAATGGAAGTACGAATCAAGCAACACCATTAAAAATAGAAAAAGCAACACCAAACATTGCCTCAGCCCAGGAGGTGACACAAGTGAGTAAAAGTGCAGGAGGTATTAGTGCCTTTTGGATGTTTTTTGCTTTTTGTGTAGGGACTGCGTTTGGTATAGCATTGATGTTTTATAGACCGTGGAAATACTGGAAAAAAGAGAAAAAGCTGAATCTTAAAGATGAAAAATTGCTACTTGTAAAACTTTTACCATACAAAGAAAAAGACAGTGATGTCCAAAAAATAGTAGATATTTTAGAAGCAAATATATACGCTGCTAAAAAAGAGAAAATTGATAAAAAACTCTTAAAAGAGGTGCTCAAAAGGTATGATATTTCATAGCTTTATTTGAGAATGTCGTGCAGACGATTTGCATTTTCCATCTCTTGATGGACTTTCTCCCACTCCTCATTTATAATATTTTCTTTGAGGTTATGTAGCTCTTTTTCAAACAGAGTAATAGCTTCTAAAAGATTTTCTTTATTTTGACGGAAAACATCTTCCCACATATAAGGGGAACTTTTTGCCAGACGGCTCATAGAACGGAAACCTCCGGCTGCAAGGGCTAAAATGTTGTCTTTTTCTTCTTGTTTGAGTACAGTATTGGCGATTGAATAAGAGATGGCATGTGGCATATGCGATATAAACGCAGCATGTCTGTCATGCTCGTGAGCCCCCATAAAATATTTTTTCATTTTTAGGGCTTTAAAAATCTTTTTAGCTACTTCTCTTTGGTGTGTACCACTCTCTTCGAGATTACATAAAACGACTACTTTGTCTTCATATAAACCCTCTAACGCAGCATGTGGACCAAAGTTTTCCGTTCCTGTCATTGGATGTGCGGCAACAAAATTTTTACGGATGAGAGGAGGAACGGCAGCAACAATCTTCTCTTTTGTACTCCCTAGATCAATGACAGTTGTCTCTGTACTGATTCCCTCAAGTGTTTGTAAAACAGCAATAATGCCATTGACTGGAATAGCAAGAAAGATAACATCACACTTTTTGATCTCATCAAAAGAGACAATTTTATCTACGAGTTTAAGTTCAAGCGCATCATCTCTGTGCGATTTGCTATGATCATATCCGACAACGCTATCAATAAAATCAAGTTTTTTTAAAGAGAGGGCCAAAGAACCGCCCATAAGGCCTAAGCCGATAATTCCTGCATTCATTTTACATCTTTGTATTTAGTTGCCGTATTATACTCAATTTTCTTCTAATATTTTACTTATTATTAACCACAAAATTGGTAGAATCTTTTTTTAATATATGCATATGGAATTTTAATGAAAATATTTTTCTCACTACTCTTTTTTTTACTAAGTATACAGCTTAGTGCTCAAGAACTCAAACAAATTAATTATGATGGTTTAGTACATATTTCTAAACCTGTAGCCTTGCGAATGTTGTCTTTTGAAAAAGGGGATGATGTAGATATTGAGATGGTTGATGGTGCGATTAAAACGTACTTTAAACAGGGATATTTTAATGATATTTGGACAACATTTGAAGATGGTGTTTTAACATTTCATTTTAAAGAAAAAGCCATAATCTCTCAAGTACAACTCAAAGGGTGGAAAGAGGATGACGATGATGTTATGGATAGTGTTGTGCAGATTAAAAAGGGAACACTCTATGATAAAGTAAAACTTGAAGCTGCAAAAAAACGCATTATTGAAGCTATATCACAAGAGGGAAAAATTGATTCAGTTGTAGAAATTGAGACAACACATCTTGAAAACGGAAGTGTGAAAGTTACTTTTGTTGTGAACCCTGGTGAAGAGATTACTATTACAAAACTTCAGTATAGTGGCGTAAAAGGTTTAAATCCGAGTGACTTTGATGATGTAATTGCAAATAAACAACACCAATTTATGGGTTGGTTTTGGGGTCGCAATGATGGTAAAATGAGCCTGAGAGATTTGGAATATGATAATTTACGTATTCGTGATTATTATATGCAGTATGGGTATTTAGATGCAAAAGTAAATACCCCTTTTGTCCGTGTTAATTTTGATAGTTATACCGCAGATATGAGCTATCAAATCAAAGAGGGTAGTGCATATAAAATAAGTAAGGTCTCTATTTATCAAACGCAGCAAGTTATTCCAGATGCAAATCTTACAGAGTTACTCTCATTAAAAGCGGGAGACACATTTAATATTAAAAAATTTAGAAAAGATTCTCAAAAGATAAAGACTGCAATTGGGGATTTAAGTTATGCTTTTGTGCAGGTTGTCCCAGATTTACGAAAAAATAAAAAAGATAAAACTGTAGAAGTGATTTTTAAAGTTATTCCGGGTGACAAAGTAAAGATAAGAAATGTGCTTATATCTGGAAATACAAGAACACTTGATAGGGTTATCCGTCGTGAACTCTACCTTGGACCTGGTGATATGTTCTCTCTTACAGATTTAAAAGACTCTAGAAATGCCATAGGAAGATTGGGATTTTTTGAGAGTAATACGATTGAAGAGAAGCGGATTGACCAGCACACAATGGACTTGATAGTAAAAGTAAAAGAGACACCAACGGGAAATATTCAACTTGGTGGTGGATATGGTAGTTATGGTGGATTACTCCTTAGTGTTGGTGTAAATGACAGGGATATTTGGGGAAGTGGTATTAATGTAGGTGTTAAAGCTGAGAAGTCACAAACAACACAAAACTACTCTTTTAACATTTCAAACCCTAGACTCAATGACAGTGATTTTAGTGGAAACTTTTCTATCTATCACTCTGTGTATGATTACAATGACTATAGTGTCAATACTGATGGAATCTCTGTTGGAGCAGGGCATAGATTTTCTCGTCATATTAGTGGGTATATAGGCTATGGGTATTCCGGAAACTCATACACATTTAATAACACTGTAAATACCTCTATCTTGGATACATACTATTTTGAAAATTATACTAAGAGTGGAATTACCATCAGTGCAAACTGGGATAATACAGATGATTACTACCTTCCACGTGAAGGCTTTACATTTTCGCAAAGTTTTGAGAAATCTGGTTTAGGTGCGCAGGCAAATTTCTTAAAATCAAGAACACGTTTTGCAAAATATTATGGACTTAATGACCTTGTTGGCTTTGATGCGATCTTTCGATATAAAGCACGCTTTAATGCTGTTGTAAATAATGGTTATATCCCTCTTGCTGAAAAATTTTATATGGGTGGAATAGGCAGTGTAAGAGGATACCAATCTTACTCGCTTTCTCCAACAATATCTGATGTAAACGCAACAGATGGTATCCGTAGAATTGGAGGAACACAAACATTTTCAAATAACCTTGAACTCAGTTTTCCACTTTTACCAAAGGCAAAAATGCGTCTTGTAACTTACGTAGATTGGGGGATGATTTTAGATAATATCACACCAAATCTACTTTCAAATAATATTTCACGTGCAGGATATGGAGCGGGACTAGAGTGGTTCTCCCCAGTTGGTCCAATCCAGCTTATGTTTTCAAACCCTATCAACCCTAAACCGGGTGATAAAGTTGCACACTTTGAATTTACAATGGGACAAAGATTCTAGTTGAAAATCACTTCAAAATCTTCATTTTTGCAATGGAGTTTTGTAGCGGCTTCTCGTGCAAGATAGAGAGTATTTTTTGAACTGACATAGAGTGTTCCCTCTTTAAAAGAGAGAGAAAAGTCAATGTTACGTGGTCTATGACTTAGAAGTATAATACTTAAAGAGAGAAGATAACTCAGAGGTTTAATAACATCCTCTTGTGGTAAAAGTGAACCATAGTTTGATAAGTGTGATGTTGAGGGGAGCTTATTTTTAGCATAACGCGTTAAAGTAGCAATAAGCATAATCTCTTTATGTGTAAAGCCATACTCTAAAGCTGTTTGTATCAAATAGTACGTATGCTTGTTTTGTGAGTAAAAGTGAATACTTTTACCGGCAGGATAGAGTTTTGCTGCAATTGCTAGCTGTGTTTTGTACTCTTTATTGATGTGAAAATAATCAGCCGTTAAATCAAAGAGCTTTTTACTCAAGAGTGAGAGTTGATTTGCAAAACTGACATCTTCAACATGTGCATCGAGAATATAGCGTACTGAAGTATTGTAGTTATGAGGAAATTTATGGTTGGAATTTCTGAGTAAATCACTTAGATAGACTCCCTCTCTCACACCAACACCGCTAGTAATAATTTTTTTGATATTAAGCTTTGCCAAGAGACGTTGTAATATAAGCGTTCCGGGCTTAATAACATCAAAACGGTTTGCTTCGATGGAGAGTTTTTTTAATTTTTTTTCATCGCTTACAAGCACTTTTTCGATGAACTTTTCAAATGTTTTTCGTTTGTACTCAAAAGCGTGGAGCTTGTTAAGGGGATATGATTCTTGTATCATGATAGCATTTGATATTGCTCGGAATGTACCACCTATACCAATAAGTGTTTGAATATTTGTAAGGGGAATTTTTTCGAGTTCTTCATCTATATACGTAATCGCTGCGTTTATATTGTTTGTATCAAAATAGAGCTCTTTAAGACGAACCGTTCCAAGTTTGAGCGAAAGAGTATGAGAGACATTGTCCGCATCTATGAGAGCAAACTCTGTTGAACCACCACCTATGTCAATACTTAAAGCATTTTTTTGTTGTGGTAAAAGATTTGCACATGCAATTGCACCAAAATAAGCCTCTTTTTCCCCACTAATAACTTTTATATTGAGTTTGAGTTTTTGTTTTACACGTTGTATAAATTCTTGTTTGTTTGGAGCATCACGGAGCGCTGATGTAGCAACACAAAAGACTTTACGTGATTGGAAAGATTGAGAGATCTGCATAAAATCATGCAAGGCGTCAAAAGTTCTTTGCATGGGCTGCGTTTGGAGTACACCCCCATTTTTGTAAGCATTTTCTGCAATGCGTACTTTTGACTTCTCTTCGTAAAGAAGATGAAAGGCAAAACGAGAGGTCTTCTCATAGATAACCATCCTAACGGAGTTAGAACCTATATCTATGACCGTTACTCTCTTTGCCATAACTTACTCTTCTAAGTCGAGATTTTTATATTTAAATTGTAATTCTGCAATTGTTTCTACATTGTCCTTATCAGGAACAATACAATCAACCGGACAGACTGAAATACAAGCAGGTTCATCATATATCCCAACACATTCAGTACAGCGATCTGGATCAATGTAATAAATAGGGTCTCCCTCTTCTATTGCTAATGTTGGACACTCTTCTCTACATGCATCGCAGGCGATACACTCTTCATTTATGATTAAAGCCATATTCAAAAACCTTATATTTTATGTTTAAACTATTATGTGAGCGATTTATAACAAAATAAAGCTTTATTATTTTTTAATCTGCTCGTTTCTTTTAATATAATAAGTAAACTCTTTGAGAGAATCAGTTATTCATAGGAATAACACAAGAAAGCTTAGAACTTATTTCTAAGGATGCCACTGTTCCATCTACTCCATCTTCACGGTTTTTGATATTTATTTTTGCGCCAAGTGCATCTGCTGCACTCTTTGCTAAAAAGAGTCCAAGACCAACACCAGACTTGTTCCCCTGACGCTTAAATGGTGCAAAGAGGTCGACTGCTTCATCTATACCACATCCCTCATCAATAACCTCTATAAGGAGCCCAAAATCATTTTGGGAACTTTTGAGAAGTACAGATTTTCCTTGAGGTGTAAATTTGAGTGCATTTTGTAAAAAATTTTGTACTATTTGGTTGAGTAAACTTACCTGCAGTGTTGCCATAAAAGCATTGGGTTGGAAGTCCATTATAAGTTTTTTGTGTTCATTCTCCGCTAAGAGTTTGAAATCATTCGCTTTTTGTTTAAGGATTGCAATGACGTCCACTTCTACAGGTTTATCAAGTTGCGCACCCTCTTGTCGTCCTATATTTAAAATATTAGAAACAATGATATTCATTTCATCTATTGTTTTATTGGTTACTTGTAATGCTTCAATATACTCCTCAGGTGAGCGTTTTTTTATGAGTGTAACTTGATTTTTGAGCTTTATAACTGCTAAGGGTGTTTTAAGCTCATGTGCAGTACCTATAAAAAGTTCTTTTTGGTACTTTACAAAATTTTGTATGCGTGATATAAGTCGGTTAATAGTCTCACCCAGCGGTTCAAACTCAAGTGGCAGTTCCTCTGTTTTAATAGGCTTCATAAGATGTTCATTCATATTTGAGAGTTTTTTATTGAGTGTTGTAATTGGAACGATAAGCATTTTAGAAAGTGTAATAGCATAGATAATAACGAGGAGAAATCCTGCTATATTAATAATAAAAATATAGCGTAATATTTTATGCAGTAAACGCTTTGTCGGTGTAATGTCTTTTGTTAATTTTAGATAGCTGTTATCTGATATCTTATAGGGTGCTATGACAGTAAGAAGTGTTTCTCCATTTTTTGTTTTTTCATAGACATCTGTTTGAATGTTTTTCTCTTTAAGGTAAATTATTTCTACACTCAGTGAAAAAAGATTTCCACTAAATCTCTCTTCATTTGTTTGATAAACCGATTTGTTTTGTTTAATGTTTTGTGCATAATGGATAAGTTCATCGATTTTGTCATCATAAATAGATCTTTCTATGTAAAAATAGAGTAGGGAAGAAAATATAAAAATGAGTGAAGCAGAAGCAAAAATAAGTTGTATGAGAAAAGTACGTCGTATACTTTTTTTAGAAAGCATTGTAAACCCCTTACAAATTTGTAAGGGGATTATATCATCTTCGAGTTTAATTAACTACCTTTGGAAAACAAAAACGGTACCCACGACGGCGTACAGTTTCAATTGTCATGATTTTTAAAGGTTTATCCATTTTTTGTCTAATTTGGTTAATTGCAACTTCAATAACATTAGGAGTTACCAATTCTGGCTCTTCCCAAATTGCGTCAAGTAGTTGCTCTTTTGAGACGATTTGGTCACGATGACGTGCAAGGTGAGTAAGAACTTCAAAAGGTTTTCCTTTGAGTTCAATGTCTTTTTCTTTGTATGTGATCTTTTCCTCTTCAGGATTAATAGTCAAATCTTCGATTTCAATGATATTGCTACCACCAAAACGTAAACGTGCCTCAAGACGGGCAATGAGAACATCAAAGTCAAATGGCTTTCTAATGTAATCATCTGCACCGGCTTTAAGTGCTTCTATTTCACTTTCATTATCATCTCTTGCAGAGATAACAACAACAACAGTTTTTGGAGTATTTGCTTTAATCGAACCGATTATATCTACAGAGTTTCCATCTGGAAGCATCCAATCCATAAGAACTAAGTCATAATTACGAATATCGAGATAGTACTCACCATCTTTTAATGTTTCAACAACATCACTTTGGTAACCATACTCTTTGAGCCCTTCAGCAAGCATTTTATTTAATGTAACTTCATCTTCTATAATGAGAATACGCATTCATTGTTTCCTATTTCTTAAATATTTGCCGAATAATAGCATATTTTTAGCTAACTTTAAAGTTTTTTTCAATTTTTTTTAAAAAAAAGTGAAGTTCTAATTAAGAATGGAAGCTCTTAAATGCAGATACACTGACCTTACAACTTGCTAAAATAGAGGGTTTTGTGATTTTTACATACAATGTGTCTATTTGTGGAAATTTCTTTTTTAAGTGCTGTGAAAAATATGACAGAGCATCTTCTAAAAGTAAAAATTTTTCTTTTTGCATTTGGATTTCTATGAATTGGGCAACTTCTGCGTAATTTATAAATGTTTCGTTGAAGATGTATTCAATCTCTACATTGACAATAACATCCTGTGGGGTTACTCTTTCAAAATCCAAAATTCCGATGATACATTGGAATTTTAAATCTTCAATATGAATTTTCATTTAGATTACTCTTTTTTCTTCACCCTTGATGACACGTATAATATTTGGAATATGTTTATAAAAGAGAATAAAGACTATAAATACAACAGGCGCATGTGCCATTTGCGGATGGATAAGAAAGCTTGCTATAAGGAGCGAAAGTACACCTGTAAGTGAAGATACAGATGAAATGCGTACAGTTTTTGCCATGATTGCCCACACAACAAGTGCAATTGTTGTCTCAATTGGGAGCATAAACATCATTACACCCATGCCTGTTGCAATCCCTTTGCCCCCTTCAAAATTAAGGTAGGGTGAAAAACAGTGTCCAAGAACTGCTAAAACAGCAATACCCCAGAGTGTTGCCTCTGAGAGTCCTACAAAGTGTGCAACCGTTAAAACAAGAACACCTTTAAGAGCATCTAAAGCGAGTGTTGCAATACCGAGTTTTTTTGCAAGTTTAGGGTCCTTTTCTTTGACCACACGGAGTACATTTGTCGCTCCAATACTTTTACTGCCACTTGCTTTGACATCAACATTTGCAAATTTCTTTGCAAGCAGTAGTCCAAAAGGGATACCACCAACGAGATATGCGGCAATAAAAAAGAGAGCATTTGTGTTTGTTAAAAAATCCATAAAAAATCCTAAATTGTAGTTGTGGAATTCTACAGTAGTAATCATTATAAGCATCTAAATATTTTCTTAGTTATTGTTTAACTATAACTTTTTCTAAACTGTTAACTATTATATTATATAATACAAAAGATAAGATAAAAACATAAAGGATTTATTTATGAAAGCACTATTAATTATATTTATACTACTTACATCTCTTTTTGCAGCAAATAATGCCCAAAAACAAGATGGGCAAAACCGTCTTTGTAAACTTTTTACAATGAAAGCAAAAATCTATAAAAAGAACATGAGAAATGATGAATATGCATATAAAACATTACAATCATATGAACAACGCGCTAATGAATTTTGTAAAAAAAGATAGAAGGTAATTTTAGCAAATCTATTTTTTGATATAATTCTTTCACTATTCAACGCTAGGATTTTTTTTGAAATATACAAACGAAGAATTAAAACAAAAAATAATTGAGTTAAAAGAGAAATTGAGTGTTACAGTTGTAGCACACTTCTATCAACGTGATGAAGTTTTTGAACTTGCTGATATTACGGGTGATTCACTAGAACTTGCAAAAAAAACAATGAACGATGATTCAGAATTTGTCCTTTTTTGCGGTGTTGCGTTTATGGGTCAAAGTGTAAAAGTTTTGAGTCCAAACAAACGTGTTGTGATGCCAAAGATCGCTTGTTGTGCTATGGCTCGTATGATTGATTCTCTTTATTATGATGATTCTGTGAAATTTTTAGAGGATCATGGTATTACAAAAGAGAATATTTTACCTATTACTTACATTAACTCCAATGCAGATGTCAAAGCAAAAGTGGGAGAGATGGGTGGTATGGTCTGTACCAGTTCAAACGCAAAGGTAATCATTACTAATGCGCTTAAAGAGGGAAAGAAAATTCTTTTTGTTCCTGATAGATGCCTTGGTCAAAACATTGCTAATGATATGGGATTAAAATCTATGGTTATAGGACAAGAGGGCGATCCCAAAGAAGCAGACATTATTTGTTATGACGGATTCTGTTCTGTGCATCAACTCTTTACTGTGGAAGACATAGAATTTTACCGTAAAAAATTTCCCGGTATTTTGATTGCAACACATCCTGAATGTGATCCTGCTATTTGTGCTGCGAGTGATTTTGTTGGTTCTACTTCTCAACTTATCAAGTTTATTACTGAATTACCAGAAGAACAAAAAGTTGCAGTGGGCACAGAATTTAATATGGTCAATCGTTTGCGTCCAAAAAATACCTACATCTTGAGTTCTACAAAACCGGAATGTCCGACTATGAATGAAACAACACTTGAAGATGTTTACTTGACACTCAAGGCCATAGAAGATGGCGCACCGATTAATGAAATAGAAGTAGATGAAAAAACGCAAAAATGGGCAAAAATTGCTCTAGAAAGAATGTTGGCACTTTAATGGAAGCATTTGTGCAAGCTGCTTTGGCAGAGGATGTTGGCAGAGGTGACTTGTATGCTCTAGTCGAGCCTGCCGTTGCTGCAAGTGCTAAAGTGATAGCAAAAAGTAGTGGGGTATTGGCAGGACAATTGTATGTGGATGTGTTAGCAAAGCAAGAAGGGCTAGATGTTGAGTGGTTGGTTTGTGATGGTACACGTTTTAATCATGGTGATGTTATAGCTACTATTACATCTAATTCACATACACTTTTACGCTGTGAAAGAACCCTGCTCGATATGCTTTTACATGCAAGTTCTATCGCTTCTCTAACAAGAAAATATGCAGATTTAATTGAACCTTTTGGTGTGAAACTTTTAGATACACGAAAAACGCGTCCAATGTTACGTATATTTGAAAAGTATGCAACACGTACGGGCGGAGCGGTGAACCATCGTATGGGTTTAGATGATTCGCTTATGATAAAAGATACACATCTTAAGACCATTACAAATTTAGAGCACTATATAAAAGATGCACGGAAAGTCATTCCCTTTACAGCAAAAATTGAAGTAGAGGCAGAGACACTTTTTGTTGCCCAAGAGGCAATGCGGGCAAAATGTGACATTGTCATGTGTGACAATATGACTCCTGCACAGGTTGAGGAAGTCGTTGCGTTTAGGAATGAAAATTACCCACATATTTTGCTTGAAGCAAGTGGCAATATCTCTCTTGAAACTATAGTTTCGTATGCAAAAACAGGTGTCGATGCCATTAGTTCCGGTTCTATGATACACCAGGCAAACTGGATAGATCTCTCTATGAAAATAGATTGATGTTTGGCAATTGAGATTTTTGTTTGTTCTTCTAGGAGACTTATATGGCTGATGATGCTGAAAAAACAGAAGCTTTCCTCATTTTGAACGAAAAAGGAACACGTCCCTTTTTCTACGCTAACCGCTATGGTACTGAAGAAAAATCTAATATAGATTTTTGTTTGTTCTTCTAGGAGACTTATATGGCTGATGATGCTGAAAAAACA
>CAYRVR010000004.1:30646-37589 GCA_964427835.1 uncultured Sulfurimonas sp.
GAAGAACCCACCCCCAAGAAAATAGAAGATGCCCGCAAAGAGGGGAATGTTCCTAAATCTCAGGATGCTTCGGGTGTTATAACTCTCTTTGTGGCTATTTTGGCTTTTTTAATGCTGTTTCCTTTTATGGCAAAGCACATGATACTGCTTTTTCAATACTACTTCTCTCTTGTTGGCACTCCACTTGATAAACTTTTTATGATAAATATTGCTATTGTAACAATAAAAGAATTTCTACTTATTGTGATGCCTTTGGCGATTGCTGTTGCTGTGGCTGGTGTAATCGCGGCTTTAGCTCAGTTTGGATTTCTTTTTTCTACAAAAGCTATTACTCCGGATTTAAAAAAGATTGATCCCATTAAAGGTGCAAAAAATCTTTTTTCACTTAAAAAGATGCTTGAGGGTGTAAAAATAACGCTCAAGTCATTTACGACACTTGGTGTTGGTTTTATTTTCTTTTTCTACTTTATTACAGAATTGCCGACAGTTGCACTTTTTGGATTGCATGATCAGATGGAGTGGCTTAAGGGGAAGATGCTTATTATCTCTTTTGTGATGCTTTTTATTATATTTATCTTTGCCATACTTGATATTATTATAGTGCGTAAGCAGTATTTTGATGGTTTGAAAATGTCTAAACAGGAAGTAAAGGATGAGATGAAGAATATGGATGGAGATCCACTTATTAAATCAAAGATTAGACAAATTCAAATGGAAACAGCACGAAAAAGAATGATGGCTGAGGTTCCAAACGCAGATGTGGTCATTACCAATCCAACGCATTACGCGGTTGCCATAAAGTATGATGAAGAAAAAGCACATGCTCCAATTGTACTTGCAAAAGGGGTAGATAATGTTGCCCTGCAAATTAAAAAACTTGCCAGAGAAAATGGTGTGCATATTGTTCAAAACCCTCCATTAGCTAGGAGTCTATATAAAGAAGTAGAGATTGACCATCCTATTCCTGAAGCATTATTTGGCGCTGTGGCAGAAGTTCTTGCCTATGTTTATAAAATGAATAAGAAATAGTATATAATTTCATATAAAAAAGTAGCACTTTGATAAATTTAACTGAAATTGACTTGGCAAAAGAGGTTGTGATACTCTGTAATGCAAAAACATTTGCTTTGGCAAGTGCTTTGTATACATACACATTAATGCAACATAAAAAAGTTTCTCTTGTAAGCCAAGAGGAGATTCCAAGAAAATTTTCTTATTTGCCCTGGTTTGACAAAGTACGTTTGAAAAGCTCTTTTTCAGAGAGTAAAAGTTATATTAATGTCGATGATGATGTGCTGCGTTTAGTACAGCTTTTGCAAGACGCACAGGTGAAAATAAACACGAAGATGGCAGTAGCTCTTTATGCTGGACTTCTCATTAAGTACGATTTTTTTAGTAGTGATGCCTGTAATGAAACTGTTTTTAAAATTGCAGCGCAGCTATTAGAATTGGGCGCATCACATTCGCAAGCACTCTCTTTTTTAAAAAAGACAAAGCCGCTTTCTTATTTAAGGTTACAAGCGAAGATGTATGCAAATACTCTTTTACAAGCGGATGCCACACTTGCAGTTGTTTCACTTTTTGAAAGTGACCTGCATGAGAGTGGAGCAGATCTTGAAGATGCGTATGCAATTATGCATGAGATTTTAGAATTGGTACATGTTCAAGAAGTGCATCTTATAAGTGCAGAGAAAGAAAATAAAATAATAAAATCAATACAAGGAAATAGATTTGAGAAATAGAAGAAACAATAGTTCATCATTTATGATGCTCTTCATTATGTTGTTAATTGTAGGAGGAGGATTATATGTTTACTTCTCTAGCACATTTGAGAGGAATAAGCCAATTATAACTTTGCAAAGTAGTAACGGTTACTGGAACTTGAAAAAGCCATTAGAGGTTTCTCTAAAAGATGACAGTGGTATAAAAGCTTATACAATTGTAATGCAAAACAGCGCTGGAAGTACAACACTTTTAAATGAACAACTTCTTATTCCTAAACAAAATATTGCCCTAAAAATAAAACCTCCTCGTGGGGCTTATGCGATGAAAGACAAGGAAATAACACTTACAATTGCAGCACAAGATGTGAGTAAGTGGAACTTTTTTAAAGGCAATAAAACTATTGTAGAGTATAAACTAATTATAGATAAAAAAAGACCACAAGTTAGTATTGTAAATAACTCTTATAAAATTTCTCGTGGAGGATCTGCAATTGTTATATTTAAAGTAAAAGATGATAATCTTGAAGATATTTATATTGAGGGTAATAATGGAAAACATTTCTTAGCAGAACCTTTTTATAAAGAAGGTTACTATATAGCACTCTTGGCATGGCCTGTACAGGACAATGGATTCCGTGCAACAGTTGTGGCAACTGATAGTGCAGGAAATGTTGCAAAAGCCTATGTTCCATTGTATTTAAAAAACAGAGCGTATAGAACATCAAAAATGAATCTCTCAGATAAATTCTTACATGGAAAAATTGCAGATTTAGCTGAAGATTTTGAAGAGACACAAGGGGTGAATGAACCACTTGAGCAGTTTAAAATCATTAATGAAAAAGTACGTGCTAAAAATGAGGCACTGATTCATAAATACACTTCCGTTGTACCCCAAGAGATGATTTCAACTTTTAAAGTGCGAAGAATGTATCCGCTTAAAAATGCGGCAGTTGTTGCTCGCTTTGGTGACCATCGTATGTACTATTATAAAGGAAAATTCATTAGTGAAGCATACCATTTGGGACTTGATCTTGCAAGTCATGCAATGGCTCCGATTAAGACACAAAACGGTGGAAAAGTAGTTTTTGCCGATTACAATGGAATCTATGGAAATATGCCTATACTTTCGCATGGACTTGGGCTCTACACTATTTATGGACACTGCTCAAGTTTAGATGTCAATAGAGGTGATATTGTAGCTCCAAACTCAGAAATTGCCATTAGTGGAAAAAGTGGATATGCGATGGGTGATCATCTTCATTTTGGTGTTTTAGTACAAGGTATTGAAGTCCGTCCTCAAGAGTGGATGGATAAAAAATGGATAAAATTAAATATTAGTGATATAATTAAGAGTGCTAAAAAAACCATTGACGGTAGATAGGAAGTAATATGTATCAAACAACTATAAAAAAGAGTGTGGAACTTGTAGGAATAGGCCTACATAAGGGTTCACCGGTAAAGCTGCGTTTAGAACCATTAGAAGCCAATAGTGGCATAGTGTTTTATCGTAGTGATGTTGATGTTTCTATTCCTCTTGTTCCTGAAAATGTTGTAGATACGAAGATGGCTACTGTTATTGGAAAAGATGGGCATGTTATCTCGACAATAGAGCATCTTTTGTCTGCTGTATATGCATACGGTATTGATAATTTACGTGTTATTGTTGATGCTGATGAGGTACCGGTAATGGACGGCAGTAGTGCAAGCTTTTGTATGTTGCTTGATGAAGCAGGTATTTTACAGCTTGATACACCCAAAAAAGTGATGATTATTAAACAGGATGTTACAATTGAGGAGGGTGAGAAGTATGTAAAACTCTCCCCTTCTCCTGATTTGAACTATGATTTTACAATTAAATTTCCCCATCCTGTAATTCAAGAGCAGGCGTATGTGTTGAAATTTACAAAAGAGAGTTATAAAAATGAAATCGCACGGGCGAGGACTTTTGGTTTTCTCCATGAAGTGCAGTATTTGCGTTCTAAAGGTTTAGCACTTGGTGGCTCTTTGGAAAATGCAGTTGTCTTAGATGATAAGAAGATTTTGAATCCTGAAGGTTTACGCTTTAGTGATGAATTTGTACGTCATAAAATTTTGGATGCAATTGGTGATATGAGTCTCATTGGTATGAATTTTGTAGGGAATTATGAAGCAATGGCGGGGAGTCATGATTTAAATCATAAACTAACCATGAAACTGCTTGAAAATAAAGAAAATTATGAAGTTGTAGAGTTAGTTGGTGAAAAAACAAAAGAGTTAGAAAAAGCATATGCCTAAGAAAGTAGATGTTTTGCTCATTGCATTGAGTTCTCCTATTCAAATAGGAATTTATGAAAATGCAAAACTGATAGAAACAATCAGCAGTGAAGAAAAAAGTTCTGATGTTCTTCCTTTATTGTACAAAGAAATTTTAGAAAAATATGATGTAAAAAAACTTTTGTATGCAAATGGACCAGGGAGTTTTATGGCTATCAAAGTTGCCTATATTTTTTTAAAATCTTTGAGTATTTTAAAAAATATTCCACTCTATGCAACAGATGCTTTTTATTTTAATGATAATAAACCAATAAAAGCGATTGGAAAGCTATGTTTTGTTAAAATTGCGGCAGAAATAACAACGCAAAAGTTTCAAGAGGTTCCCCAAGGATCATTCCAGCTTCCTTTTGAACTTGATTATAGTGCGTTTACAACAAATACTACGCCCCTGTATATGATAGGTGCAGTAGGATAGGAAAAAATTTGACAATAAGTGTACCGGCTACTTCTGCAAATCTCGGGCCAGGCTTTGATACCCTCGGTTTAGCAGTTGATTTAAGAAACAAAGTTGAGTTTCATCACTCGAAATTCTTTAGTGTAAGTATTAAGGGTGAGGGTGAAGATAATCCTCGTTTAAAGGGTAACAACCTTTTTATATCTATTTTCAATGAACACTATACACGTTTAACAAAACATAAGCAGAATTTTAAATTTACATTTTATAATCAGATTCCAATGTCACGAGGACTTGGTAGCTCCTCTGCTGTTATAGTCTCTGCCGTAGCCTCAGCGCATGAAGCAGCAAATATTAGGGTGTCAAGACGTAGAATTTTAAATCATGCACTTGTTTATGAGCCACATCCTGATAATATAACATCAGCAGTAATGGGTGGTTTTAATGTCTCTACTATAGAAAAAAATAAAGTTTTTTCACAAAAGAAACATCTACCAAATTATCTTAAAGCGGTTGTCGTTATTCCAAATAAGCAGATGAATACTTCAAAGTCACGTTCTGTTTTACCTAAATCCTATTCTAAAGAAAATGCTGTTTATAACCTCTCACATGCTGCTTTGACAGTTGCTGCTTTTTTTAATGAGGATTGGGAGATGCTCAAACTTGCTGCACAAGACAGATTCCATCAAAAAGCTCGGATGAAAACCTTACCAGAACTCTTTAGCGTTCAAAAAGTAGCATATGAAAGTGGTGCTTTGATGAGTACGCTCTCAGGAAGTGGTTCTACATTCTTTTCATTAACTTACGATGAAGATGCGGCAATGATAGCCAATAAAATGCGACAAAAATTTCCTGATTTTGCAGTGAAAATTTTGGATTTAGATAATAACGGGCTTGTGATAGAGCGATAGCCTATCAAATAAAGCAATATTTAGATATAATGGCGAAAAAATTTCATAAACCAATAAGAACTTGTGTCGGGTGCCGTGAAAAAGAGGTACAGAATAAGCTTTTTAGACTCCGGTGTGTAGATGGTACTATCGCTGCGTTTAAGGGTTTTGGAAGAAGTTTTTATTTATGTGAAAATTGTTTAGCAGATGAGAAAAAGTCGTCACGAGCGCTTATGCGTCAGTGCCGTAGTTCTCAAAAAGATAAACTTATGAACAAACTAAAGGAGATCATCACTGATGATAGAAAAAGTTAGAGTACACGAAATTGCAAAAGAGTTAGGAATAGCTTCAAAAGATGTTCTTGATAAAGCAAAACAGATGGGACTAGAGGTTAAATCTGCACAAAGTGTAGTTACAATGGATCAGGCAGAGCAAATAGCAAATTTTATTATAAATGGGGCGCCTGCTGAGAAGAAAAAACCAAAAGTAACTGTAAAAAAACAAGTAAAAGCAACTAGTGATACTCCAAAAGAAGAGACTCCTAAAGAAGTGACACAAGAAACTACAAAAGAGGATGCTCAAGAAACTACTGCTGTTGAAACACCAAAAGAAGAAGTAAAAGCAGAACCAGTAGTTGAAGAAGCTCCAAAAGAAGTAGAGCAAGAAAAGGTAGTTGCAAAAGAAGAAACAGCTGCAAATGAAGAGAATGTTGCAAAAGAGGAAACTACGCAAAAAGAGGAGAAAGAACCTGTAAAAAAAGAGGTGAAAAAAACTACTCTTAAGGTTGTGCAACCTGCATCAAGACCTGGATTGAAAAAATCAGGTTTAAAAATTGTTAAAAAGAAAAAGCCAAAAGTAGAAGAAAATTACGATCTTCCAAAAAAACAGGTTTCCCTCTCTTCATATGGAAAAATGAGTGCTGAAGCTTTAGAAGAGCTGGCAAGAAAGAAAAAAAATACTTCCAAACAAGCACCTGTAAGTAAAAAAGATCAAGGAAAAAAACTTGATATCTTTGGTGGATCACTCGCTGAAGTTTCAATGGATATGGATGATCAGGTAGTTCTTTTAGATTTAAATTCTACTGAACGTGCTCCAATTGTACCAGAAGAGCCAAGAAAACCAAGAACACCAAAACCTGCAGGACGTAATGCAAATAAAAAACAGGCTCCTCGTGGAAGAAAAGTTTCTCGTGATAAACGTAAAAAATATACAAAAGAGAAGCATGAAGATGAAGTTGTAACCCATGTAGAGATTCCTGAAGATATCCGAGTATATGAGTTTGCAGAAAAACTTAAACGACCTATGTCTGACATCATAAAAGTTCTTTTTGATCTTGGTATGATGATGACGAAAAATGACTTTTTGGGTGCTGATGAGATTGAGATTTTATCTGAAGAGTTTGGTGTTGAAGTAACTGTAATCGATCCAAAAGATGAATTTAATTATGTGCAGGAAATAGAAGAGGAAGACCCTGATGCTGTTGAAAGACCTCCTATTGTAACAATTATGGGACATGTTGACCATGGTAAAACAAGTTTGCTTGATAAAATAAGAAATAGTAGAATTGCAGCAAAAGAAGCAGGTGGTATTACTCAGCATATTGGTGCATATATGGTTCAAAA
>CAYRVR010000005.1:0-16956 GCA_964427835.1 uncultured Sulfurimonas sp.
GTATCTTCTTAAAAGTGCTAAAGAAGATGCAATGAAATAGAAAAAAAGTTATTCAAAGCAAAGTAAAAGCGAATATTTTGTATAATATCAAGATTTTATATAAAAGGTGTATGCATGGCTAAAAAACGTGTTCTAGTGAAGTTTTCAGGTGAAGCTCTTGCCGGTGAAGCAGGTCATGGTATTGATACCAAAATACTTAAATACATTGCACAAGAGATTAAGTCTCTTGTAGATGCTGGGATTGAAGTTGGTATAGTCATTGGTGGCGGTAATATTATCCGTGGTGTAACAGCAGCACAGGATGGTATAATAAAACGTACATCAGGTGATTATATGGGAATGTTGGCAACAGTAATTAATGGTGTTGCTATGCAAGAAGCCTGTGAATATGCTGGACTAGAAGTACGTATGCAAACAGCTATTAAAATGGAACAGATAGCTGAACCATATATTAATCGTAAAGCAACACGTCATCTTGAAAAAAATAGAGTTGTGATTTTTGCAGCGGGAACGGGAAATCCATTCTTTACAACAGATACAGCGGCAACACTACGCGCAGTTGAAATTGGCGCTGAAGTTATTATAAAAGCAACAAAAGTTGATGGTGTGTATGACAAAGATCCTGTAAAATACAGTGATGCCGTAAAATTAGATGAACTTACATATGATCAAGCATTGCAAGATCATATTAAAGTGATGGATGATACATCAATTGCCCTTGCAAAAGATAATAAACTTCCAATAATTGTTTGCGATATGTCTATAGAGGGAAACCTATTGGATATTTTAAATGGGAACATGAGTAAATGTTCTATAGTACGATAAGTTTATAAAGGAAAATAATGAAAATTGAAGAATTAACAGCAAAAGTATTAGAAGAAAATCCAACTTTGGATCGTTACAAGCTAGCTATAGCAGTGTCGCAAAGATGTGATGAACTTGAAAATGGTGCAGTGAGTAAACTCAATGTGAATACAAGTCGTATTAAATCTGCGGATTTAGCGCTTATGGAAATTGCAGAGGGTCTGGTTATAATTAAAGGTTTTACAGACCAAGAAAAGTAGTCTATTTTGTCTCAGAGCCAAGTTGATGTAGATATTGTTAAAAATATCCACGATATTGACTCTGCAACCAGCTATCTGTTTGAACAGATTGCTCCAAGCACACTCCTGAATGAAGCCCTTGCTTTTTCAAAAGAATCCCATAAACTCCAAGTAAGAAAAAGTGGTGAACCGTATGTTGTTCATCCTATTGTAGTGGCTGCCATTGTAGTTTCTATTACAAATGATGAGTCTATGGCCATAGCTGCTTTGTTACATGATGTTGTTGAAGATACAGATGTGACTATTGAAGAAATACAAGAGCGTTTTGGTGCTGATGTTGCCCATCTTGTTTCAGGGCTTACAAAAATTGATTCATTACGTGATCATGAACTCATTCCTTCAACTTCCAATGAAAGACTAATACTTTCAGCTTTGACATTTCGTAAAATGCTTTTAGCAAGTATTAAAGATGTCCGTGTTCTTGTTGTAAAATTATGTGACAGATTCCATAATATGCTTACCCTTGATGCACTTCCCCCTGCCAAGCAAAAGAGAATATCTGAAGAGACTTTAGTCGTATATGCTCCAATTGCACACCGATTAGGAATCTCATTTTTAAAAAATATTCTTGAAGATTTAAGTTTTGGATACCTATTTCCAAAAGAAAAAGCAGAAATAGACAGATACCTCGAAGAAAATTACTATGCCATAGAAATGAAGTTAAATGAATTTAAGGCTATTTTGCATGACTTATTGATGAAAAATGGTTTTATAGAGAATGAATTTGAAATTATTTCACGTATAAAGCATAGGTACTCTATTTATTTGAAAATGCAGCGAAAGGGTGTAAGCATTGATGAAATTTTGGATTTACTCGCGGTACGTATTATTACAAAAGAGCCTTTACAATGCTATAGTACATTAGGCTTAGTTCATCTTAATTTTCGTCCTTTGGCATCGCGTTTTAAAGATTATATAGCAATTGCAAAAGATAATGGTTACCAGACAATACATACTACTGTTTTTCATAATACAGCAATCTTTGAAGTACAGATTCGAACGTTTGAAATGCATAAAACTGCTGAACTTGGCGTTGCAGCACACTGGAAGTATAAAAGTGGTGGTAACAGCGTAAAACTTGATTGGCTAGATGGACTGCAGTATCAAAATGAATCTGCAGAAGAGTTTTATGATCTTATAAAAAATGATTTATATTCTGAAGACATAGCAGTCTTCTCTCCAACAGGAGATGTATTTACTCTCCCTCGTGGAGCAGTTGCACTTGATTTTGCTTATGCTGTGCATACTGCCGTTGGAAATAAAGCGTTGTCTGCCCTTGTAAATAAAAATAAATCGTCTCTTCTTACGGAATTAAATAATGGAGATATTGTTAAAATTATTGCAGGTGAAGAGGATATTCCACGATGTAGCTGGTTAAACGCAGTAAAAACATCAAAAGCAAAGACAAATATGCGTATAGTCTGCAACGCAAGGCTTAAAGAGATTGACTCTAAAATTGCAGTGAGTATTATCGCAACTATTATGAATTTAAACCATTCTCGTGTTGAAGAGTGGCTGGAGAAACATCACTGTAACAGTTATGTAAATGTTGTTCATGATATTGAACATCTCAAAAATCTTATTTCTAAATATACAAAAGAGATCTCTCAAAACAGTAGATTTAGAAGTTTTATAGCAAGGCATAGGTTTAAACTGAAAAAGTTTACAATGGCAGGTTTAGATATATACTCCTCTTCACATATTAGTAATGTCGTTTTTGATTATTGTTGTCATCCAAAAACAGGTGATGAAATTATGGCATTTGTTGAAAAGGGTAAAGTACATGTTCACCATAAAATGTGCTCAAATGCACTGAAAAAATTAAAAAATTATGAAAATATGGTGTTCATTCAATGGAGTCAGAGAAAACTTTATAAGTATAAACTTATCGCCTCTTTACATAATGAAAAAGGAGCCCTTGCAGAATTTTTAAATTATTTAGTAAAGCTTGATATAGATATTCATTCGATAGAACTAGGGAAAAATTCAGGGGATTATACGAAGTTTTGTGAACTTGAATTTGAGACAAAAGAAGCAGATATTAATGCATTTCGTGCTAAAATAGACTCAAAAATTAAAATAATAGATTTAGTACAGACAAATGATGCGTACAAAAATTAATGGAAAGAGAAATACAGATGATAGATGAAGCCCTAAGAGAGATAAACAGAGGAACTGCAGAGGTAATTGACAATGAAAGAATTGAAAAACTTTTAAAAGCATATTTTGAAGAGGGGAAGAGTTATACAGTAAAGGCTGGATTTGATCCAACAGCACCGGATTTACATCTTGGGCATACGGTATTGTTACAAAAGTTAGCAGTATTTCAAAAGTATGGTGCAAGAGTACAGTTTCTCATTGGAAGTTTTACAGCAACAATTGGGGATCCAACGGGTAAAAATGTAACACGTAAAGTCCTTTCAAAAGAGGATATTGTAAAAAATATACAGAGTTATACAACACAGGCTTTTAAGATTTTGGATGAAAGTAAAACAGACATTGTTTATAATGATGATTGGCTTGGAAAAATGAGTGCTGCTGATATGATTACACTTGCTTCAAACCTGACAGTAGCGAGAATGTTAGAACGTGATGACTTTTCAAAACGTTTTAAATCCAATACTCCAATTGCTACAAGTGAATTTATGTATCCGCTCTTACAAGGGTATGATAGTGTGCATCTTGCTTCTGATATAGAAATAGGTGGAACAGACCAAAAGTTTAATCTTTTGATGGGACGCCAATTACAAAAAGCGTATGAGATAAAAAAACAGCAAGCTGTTTTGATGATGCCAATTTTAGAAGGACTTGATGGCGTACAAAAAATGAGTAAGTCTTTAGGCAATTACATTGGTGTTTCTGATGAGCCAAATGATATGTTTGGAAAAGTTTTAAGTATTTCTGATGATTTGATGTGGCGTTATTATGAACTCTTAAGTGATAAGTCCTTGGATGCAATTGCGGCATTAAAACAAGGTGTTGCAGATGGAAGTTTACACCCTAAAAAAGTAAAAGAAGATCTGGCATTAGAAATTACTGCCCGTTTTCATGATGAAACAGCAGCAAAGAATGCAAAAGCTGAATTTGAAAAAGTACATGCAAAGAGTCAGGTTCCAACGGATATAGCTGCGTTTAGTACAGAAGGTGACATTTGGATTGCAAAAGCCTTAGTTGATTGTGGCTTAGAACCATCTACTTCTCAGGCAAGACGAGATATTAAGCAAGGTGGTGTTAAAATTGATCAGGAAAAAGTTTCTGATGATAAATTGCAATTAAATGCAGGAGAGTATCTTCTGCAAGTTGGAAAAAGAAAATTTGCAAAATTAAAGGTGAATTAATGAGTTTTAAATCTGTAAAAATTGGTAAATATGAGATAGAAAAACCAATCATTCAAGGTGGAATGGGTGTTGGTATTAGTTGGGATCAATTGGCAGGAAATGTCTCAAAAGAGGGTGGTTTGGGTGTTATTAGTTCTGTTGGAACAGGGTATTATAAAGATAAAGAATTCGCAAAAAAACTTGTAGCAGATAGACCCCTTAGTGAAGCAAACTTTTACTCAAAAGAGGGATTTTTTGAGATTGTAAAAAATGCAAGAAAAATATGTGCAGATAAACCTTTAGCAGCAAATATTTTGTATGCGATTAACGACTATGGACGCGTTGTACGTGATGCATGTGAAGCTGGAGTAGATATTATTATTACTGGAGCCGGATTACCTACAAATATGCCAGAGTTTACAGAAGGCTATCCTGATGTAGCTTTGGTTCCAATTGTTTCTTCAGCAAAAGCACTTAAAATTATCTGTAGAAGATGGAAAAAACGTTACAATCGTTTGCCTGATGCTGTAGTTCTAGAAGGGCCTAAAAGTGGTGGACACCAAGGATTTACTTATGAGCAGTGTTCAATGCCAGAGTACCAACTTGAAAACCTTGTAGAACCGGTTGTAAAAGAAGCAGCAGAGTGGGGTGGTATGCCAGTCTTTGCTGCAGGTGGTGTTTGGGATAAAAATGATATTGAAGAGATGATGGCACTTGGTGCAAGTGGTGTTCAGATGGGAACACGTTTCATAGGTACTTTTGAGTGTGATGCACATGCAAACTTTAAAAAAGTTCTTTTAGATGCAAAAAAAGAGGATATTAAATTGATGGGTTCACCTGTTGGATATCCGGCACAGGGTGTAGTTACCAATTTAACACATCTTGTTGAGAAGCGAGAAGGACCTGCTATTAAGTGTATATCCAACTGTGTTGCACCTTGTAATCGGGGTGAAGAAGCAAAAGTTGTCGGTTTTTGTATTGCAGACAGATTGAGTGATGCGTATGAAGGAAATCTTGAGACAGGACTTTTCTTTTCCGGTACAAATGGATATAGGCTTAATGAGATTATAACAGTAAAAGAGTTACTGGACAAACTTACACAGGGCGAATAGTATCTTAGTTATTCGCTTCTTTCTTCTTCTATCGTTACTATTTTCTTTTTCGTATGCCTTGAGTGATTATGCACTACTCAAGCGTGCAGGTGTTTTTGAAAAATCATCTGCTAAAAGTGAGCAGTTTAAAGCGTATAATGATTATAAAAATCTTTATTTAAAAGCTTTGGTAAACGATACTCAGTCACTGCGTTTAGCAGCACTCAAAGGAATCGTTAGAACCGGAAAAAAATTACATATCGATGTCTCACGCTATGAAAAAGAGCTCTCTTCTTCATCAAAGAAAAAACATGCACGACACAAAAGCCATTATAGAAAGAAAAAACAGACCAAGAAAAAATCAAAGATAAAAATCCGTTCATCACATAAATTAAAACGTGTTGTTTGGAAAAATGGAAAACTACAACTACAATTTGATAAAAAACTCAATGCAAAACAGATAAATTATTTTAAACGGTATGATGTAAAGCATAAAAAATATCTTTATGTATTTGATATTCATGCTTCTATGCTTAACAGATCTCAAACATTACGTAAAGAGGGTGTCGATAAAATTAAACTAGGACAATATACTCCGACAACACTGCGTTTAGTGATTGAGAACTCCTCCCCTTTGAGTGTGCATTATTCTAAACATCCTCGTACTATTGAAGTGCAGATTAAAAGTCAGAAGATAAAATCCCGTAACAGTGTTGTCAAAAGAAAAAAAAGTGCACCGACTCGGCTTGATAGAAATAAAATTATAGTAATAGATGCTGGACATGGTGGGAAAGATCCTGGAGCTATTGGATACAGAAAATATAGAGAAAAGGTTGTTGTTCTTGGTATTGCCAAAGAGCTTCGAAATATTTTAAAATCACGTGGATATAAAGTCTATATGACTCGTGATGGTGATTATTTTGTGAAATTGAGAAATCGGACGAAGTTTGCAAATAAAAAGCATGCTGATATATTTGTAAGTATCCATGCTAATGCTGTTGGTCCACGGCATGCAAATACTACCTATGGTATAGAGTCATACTATCTCTCTCCCTCTCGTTCTACACGGGCTAAAAATGTAGCAGCAAAAGAGAACTCGGCAGATTTGGCTGATATGAATTTTTATGGTAAGGAGAGTTTTTTAAATACACTCAATTCCCATAATATTATTGCTGCAAACAAGCTTGCCATTGATTTACAAAGAAGTGCATTAGGTGAATTAAAACATAAATACAGACATGTTAAAGATGCAGGTGTAAGAGAAGGGCCATTTTGGGTACTAGTAGGGGCTCAAATGCCTGCTGTCTTAGTGGAGGTTGGTTTTATTACAAATCCAAGTGAGGCAAGAAGATTAGTAAATAAAAAATACCAAAAAACGCTTGCAAAAGGACTTGCAAACGGAGTGGAGCGATATTTTTTTAATTGCAGAAAAAGAAGATAATTTCTTAATCCTCTTTTTTATACTCTAGTTCACCTGCACGAGACTCTTTATCATTAATGATTTGCTCTATTTGTTGTTTGACTTTATCATAACGGAATTGCTCTTTAAAGCCCATTATTCGACCACCCGCTGCGTTTGGATGTCCTCCTCCATTTGCCCACTCTTTTGAAATAAGGGCAACGCTTACATTGTTGTTTGCACGCAGACTCATTGTACCTCTATAGCTTACATCTACAATAAAATCATATTCAGGATAGGCTGTTAAAAAACCGTTGCCGACTATAGATGTATTGCCCACGCCATAGCTGAGGTAACCTCTATAGCCTTTGTAGTAGATTGTTTTCTCTTTTTTGGCCTGACCGAGTAATTTTACGACATATTTTGTTGCGAGATTATCAAGTGTATTGTCTGTATCTTCTTTGAAAAAATCTTTTTTGAGTTTATGAATATTCTCATCTAATGCAATAGGCGCATTTTCTTTTCCTATATACTTTACAGCTTCTAAAAGGAGAGAGAGTTTATAGTGTGAGTCTTCCTCTGGGAACATAATACGGTTGAGCTCTTTTGTTTCAGTAACAAGACGCATACACACTTTACCAAACTCAAAATTTTCATGTTCTTCTTGTTTCCAAAGATCGACTGCGTTTACCACATCAACATATTTTTTCATCCATGTAGGTTCATCAAGTTCAAAATGCTCTTTTGCAAAATCATAGGTAATTTTTGTTGCACAGCGCTCTGTGTCAAGAAAATACCAGTCAAATTTTTTCGCGCTCTCCGCTCCACTGCCATGATGGTCTAAAAGTTGTAGTTTGAGATCACAATAGTTGTCATTAATTTTTTTGACTTCATGCTGTAACCATCGTGATTCATCGGCAGTCAGGTTTAAGTCTGTTATGAGAACATAGGCACTCTTCTTCATCTTTCTGATGTTTTCAAGCATAAGCTCTAATTTTTGTTTGACCTCTGGGCCGTAGTTTGCATTATAGTTATACTTTTCGTATGGTGTGTATTTCATAACAAGCTGACAGCTGTAGCCATCTAAATCTATATGAGAGAGGTGGTGGATTATTCTATTTTTCATTATTTACCTTTTTTAGTTTTGTTCTTCTGTTTGGATGCTTATAGAGCCTAGCACTTCAAATGTAGCACTTGCATCGATTTCTGCATGGGAAAGTGTGACAACATCAAGGGAAAATCTTTCAAAGATTTCCGCCACACTGCGACGTATTTGTGGATCGACAATGATGATAACAGGAGAGATTCCTTTTTGTAAAACTTCCGTTGCTTTTTGGCTTGTCGCCTGAATGAGGGCATTAATTTCTCCGACATTTAAGAGGAGATTTCTTACACCATCTTGTTCTTGTGATTTTTGTAAAAGGAGCTGTTCGGTTTGGGTGTCAAAGGTTAAGAGTCGAATGACACCATCACTCCCTGCATACATTTGTGTAATAACACGGGAAAGTTTTGCGCGAACCTGCTCGCTGATAAGATCAACATTTTTTGTAAATTCTGCTATATCTGCAATTGTCTCAAGAATGGTAAGCATATCTTTGAGTGGAATTTTCTCGTGAAGTAATGCTTTGAGCACTCTTTGAATAAGACCAATAGAAGCGACTTTTAGTACATCGTCAATAATTGCAGGGTAATCATCTTTGAGTTTATCAATAATAGACTGCACCTCTTGGCGAGTAAGTAGTTCTTCTGCATTGCGTTTGACGAGTTCGCTCATGTGTGTTGAGATAACCGTAGCAGGATCAACAACAGTATATCCATTAATGATGGCATCCTCTTTTTGATCAGGAAAGATCCAAAAAGCATCCAAACCAAAGGCAGGCTCTTTTGTCGGCTCTCCTTGAATTTCTCCTGTAGCCATACCACTATCCATTGCTAAAAATTTATCGGGTTGGATTTCACCTTCACCTATACTGATCCCTTTGAGTAAAATTTGGTATTGTGTCGGTTTAAGATGTAAATTATCTCGAATACGGACCTGTGGCATTAAAAAGCCAAAATCACTTGCGATTTTACGGCGCATGGAGCGGATACGTTCAAGAAGATCACCCCCTTGTGAACTGTCTGCAAGTTTGATGAGTTGGTAGCCAAGGGTAAGTTCAAGCATCTCAACTTTAAGAATATCTTCTAAGGCATTCTCCTCCTCTTTTGCTATCTCTTCATTTGTTTTTTGCGGTGCGAGTTTCTCTTTTTCTTCTTTGAGTTGTTCTTTTGTTTTGTTGGCAACTATATCTTCAATATTTAAAATATGGAGTTCACCTTTGTTGAATTTATAAATTGCCCAGCCAAGAAGAGCAAACATTCCTCCTACAAATCCCATAGAGGCAGTTGGAAGACCAGGCACAAGAGCAAATAACACCATAATAAAGCCGACAATCATCATAATTTTAGCGTTTCCTGCTATTTGGTTGATGGTGCCTTTTGCAAAATCTTCACCATCGCTTGATGAACGCGTAATCATAATACCCGTTGCAGTAGAGATGATAAGTGCTGGTACCTGGCTTACAAGTCCGTCTCCAATTGTTAAAAGTGTAAAAGTAGATGCACTGGCTGCAATACTCATGTCATATTGGAAAACCCCTATAAGAAATCCACCAATGATATTAATGAGTGTAATGACAATACCCGCAACAGCATCCCCTTTAACAAATTTGGAAGAACCATCCATCGCCCCGTAAAAATTGGCATCTTGGAGAATTTCTGCACGGCGTCTTTTTGCTTCGTCATCATCTATGAGGCCTGCGTTTAAGTCGGCATCAACGGCCATCTGCTTTCCTGGCATAGAATCAAGTACAAAACGAGCAGCAACTTCTGCAACCCTTGTGGAACCTTTTGTTACAACCATAAAGTTAATAAGTACCAAAATAGAAAAAACGATAATCCCGATGACGTAGTTTCCACCAACAACAAAATCTCCAAAACTGGTGATAACACTACTGACATTTTCAGGACCTTCATTCCCATGGCTGAGTATCATTCTTGTTGTTGCAATATTTAAAGAGAGACGAAAGAGCGTTAAAATAAGAATGAGTGTTGGAAATGTTGTCAAATCTGTTGGTTTTGGAACATACAGAGAAATGAGTAAAATAAGTACGGAAAGGGCAATGGATATGGTCAATAGTACATCTAAAACAGCAGAAGGTAAAGGAACAATGATTATGGCCAAAATAGCCATAACAAAAATAACAACACTTAAGTCCCGATTACCGAGTAAGTAGTTTAAGGAGAAACCAATATGCTGTTTTGTCGTGCGTTTTTTTGCCATTTTTGTAGTTAATCTTTGAGTATATCTTGGAGCGTTATATCTGCGAGAAAGGTGTCAATCTTTCCTTGTAATTTATGTAAAAAAGGCCAAAGAGAACATATATGTGCCCGTTCAGAGGGGCAATTCTCTTGTGAAGGAGAACATTCAAATACAGCAGGAGCTTTTCCCTCTACACAAGTCATAATGTCAAGCATGTGGATTTGTGTAGGATCCTGTGCAAGTAAAAAGCCACCATTGACACCTTTATAAGATTTTAAAATCTCCTTTTTTGCCAGTGCCTGAAGAATTTTTGCCAAAAAACTTTTTGATATAGAAAGTTCTCTTGAGAGTGTATCACTGTCAATGGGTTCTTTCGCTGATGCTATTAAAATGAGGGAGAGTAAGGCATATTCACTTGCACGGGTTATTAACATAAAATAAAATCTTTGTATTTTTTTAATTATTATATCGAATTAAGCATAAAATATCTTTTAGTTGCTGGAGAAAAAAATGACTTGTAGAAAAATTTAAAGAAAGTATGGGTATAATTCCACTTCGACTTTTAGTGTATTGTGCATTTGAGTTAGATTATTATACCCATCAGGAGGCTATTATGGCTTTAGATTCGGCTAAAAAACAAGAAATAGTTGCGAAATATGGTCGCAAAGAAAATGACACTGGTTCAAGTGAAGTTCAAATTGCACTTTTAACTGCAAGAATTGCAGAGTTAACAGAACACCTTAAAGTATTCAAAAAAGACCACGCGTCTCGTTTAGGACTTTTAAAATTAGTTGGACAACGTCGTCGTCTAATGAAATATTTCAAAAGAACAAACAAAGATGCATACATGAAACTTATTGAAGATCTAGGTATTCGTGACAATATCTAAGTTCTCAACTTTTCTTTAAGAGCCTCTTTTGAGGCTCTTTCTTCTTCGTTTATAAAAATATTTCTATCGCTCTTTCCAAATCTTCTTTCGTATCGATTCCAAAACCTGTACTTGCTGTTTTTACCATTGCTATTTTCTTTTGATGATAGATAGCTCGGAGCTGTTCAAGTTTTTCAATGTCTTCAATAGGTGCATCATCTAAATTACAAAACTCCTTGAGACTTTTTTTAGAAAATCCATAAATACCAATATGTCCAAAATAGACAGCTTCACCACTTTGATTATGTGGAATTTTTGCGCGCGAGAAGTAAATAGCATCTCCTTTTGCATCTAAAACAACTTTTACAAGATTTGGATCTTCTGCTGCACTTGCATTGATAGAGTTGTAGCAACTCCCCATAACAAAGGCTCTTTTTTCTTTTTGAAGCTGTTGGAGTCTGTGCATAAGTGATTCAACAACATCTGGTTCAATAAAAGGTTCATCTGCCTGGACATTGATAATGAGCTCATCTTCAGGAAGATTAAGGATATTGGCACACTCATAAATTCTATCTGTGCCACTTTTATGCGTAGTGGATGTGAGCATTGCTTCAATGTTGTATGCTTTACATACTTCAATGATTTTTTCATCATCAGCAGCAACGACAACTTTGTCTAAATGTGCTACTCTTCGAGCAGTCCGTACAACCATCGGGAGGCCACCTATATCTGCGAGTACTTTTTGTGGAAAACGTGTTGATTCTAACCTTGCGGGAATGATTATCATGGTAAATATGCCTTTATGATATAATTGCAATATTATAACCCAAGGGACTTTAAGCAATGCTTCTTTACCAGCCAGAGTCAGGCTACTGTTACAACAGTGATTCTATTTTTTTGTATGACTTTATTAGCTCTTTTAAGCCAAAAGGCAAAGTGCTTGATGTTGGAACAGGTTGCGGTGTAGTAGGACTTTTAGTAGCTAGAGATAATAAAAAAGTAGAACTTGAAGCAGTAGAGAAACAGGCTGCGTTTAGGGAGTATGCAAAGATAAATGCAAGGGTAAATAAAATACCGCTGCGTTTACATGCGGGTGATTTTTTATCCTTTGATACGCAGACAAAATATGACTATATTATTTCAAACCCTCCTTTTTATCCTGAAGGAGTACAAAAGAGTGAAAATGAGATGCTTTTTCATGCACGTTATAATATCCATTTGCCGATGAGCGCATTTTTTAAGAAAGTGTCACAACTTCTTAAACCAAAGTCGCATTTTATTTTTTGTTACGATGCAACACAATTTGGATTGATATGTGAAGAGCTTGCAAAGGTGAAGATGCGTGTTGTTGATGTGCAGTTTGTGCATCCAAAGCATGATAGAATGGCATCTCTTGTTATGGTGCATGCCCGTAACGGATCAAAATCCATGCTAAAAGTATGGCCGCCATTTATCAGTTTTGAAGGTAATGAACCTTCTGAGAATGTACAAAATATTTATAAAAAAGCCAATACACAGAGTATAAAATGTCAAATATAGTAAGAAAAGAGGGCTATCCATACGCTTTTAACAGTGATGCTTGTGCAACATGCCAAGGGCGTTGTTGTACAGGTGAGAGTGGCTACATCTATGTAACAAAGCGAGAGATAGAGGCTATTGCCAATCTTTTACAAATGCAAGAGGAAGAGTTTAGAAAAGAGTACCTTTTTCAAAAAGGGTATAAGTTCTCCATAAAAGAGCAAAAATATAATGACTCGTATGAGTGTGTGTTTTATGATAGAGAATCTAATGGATGTAAAATCTATATGGCAAGACCAAACCAATGTAAAACTTTTCCTTTTTGGGACTACTTTAAAACAAGAGTAGATGAGTTAAAACAAGAGTGTCCAGGAATAATAGATGCGTAATAATTTTTTTAACTGTTTCTCTGCTGTAATAGTGTCGCTTTTTCTTCTTAGTGGGTGTAGTTCGAAACCTACTCCAATTCATCCAAGTGAAAAAGCATTTGAAGGAGAAGATACCTATATACTTTTTGCTTTGCGTGCAGAACAGGTAGGTGACTTTAAAGGGGCAGCTTCTCTTTTTGACAAACTTTATACAAAATCGCAAAAGCAGGAATACCTCTATAGAAGTTTAGCTGATGAGTTGCATGCCAAAGAGTTTTCCAAAGTAGTCAAACAGGTAGATAGCCTCAGTGGAGGGTCTTTAGATGATGCAAAATTAGTACGGTACAAAATTTTAGCTTTGAGTGCATTGTCACAATTGGAAAAGGCCCGTTTACTTGCTGTGAAATTAGCAGATAAAACACAAGATGCAAATGATTATTTGTTAGCGAGTGATATTTACATTAAAGAGAAAAAATTCAATATGGCGTTGAAGTATCTTAATAGTGCTTATGTGAAAAATTATAATGAAAAAATCCTTGATAAAATGGCAATTATTCTTTATGTGAATTTACATAGAAAAAAAGATGCTATAGCGTATCTTGAGACCCATACCCGTATTAATGGATGCTCAAAGCGCATCTGTAACCGTCTTATTGGTATTTACAGTAACGAAAATAATATTGATGGGTTGCTCTCTGTCTATAAAAGGCTTTATAACATAGACAAAAGTAAGCAAATTGCGAAGAAAATCATACAAATTTATGCATACAAAAAAGATTATATACAGCTTATGAACTTTTTAGAGGAGAGTGGAGCTGATGATGATACGCTCTTGCAACTCTACATTACTGGAAAAAATTACAAAAAGGCTGCAGCACTGGCAAAAAAACTCTATGAGAGGAGTGGAGATATTGGTTACCTAGGACAGAATGCGATTTATGAGTATGAAAGTCAGGGTGAAAACATCACAAAACCAGTGTTATTAAAAGTAATTAAGAATCTTGAGAAGGTCGTAGATGTAACAGGTGATCCACTCTATGAGAATTATCTTGGTTATATTTTAATTGATCATGAAGTTGATGTGAAAAAAGGGATGGAGTATATTCGTAATGTTTTAAAAACAGATCATGAGTCTGCTTTTTATCTTGACTCTTTGGCTTGGGGATATTATAAACTGCATCAATGCAAAAAGGCAGAGAAGATTTTTCGTAAGGTTGTTACACTTGAAGGTGGAGACAATCCTGAAGTACTAAAGCATGTAAACGCAGTCAAAGCATGTTTAAAAAAATATAATAAACAAAAAGGTAAGAAAAAGTAATGATTTTAGATGATATTATAAAAAAGACAAAAGAGGATTTAAAAAAAAGAGAAAAGGAATTTTCACTTGATTGGTTGGGCCGTTCTTTGGCTTTTAATGCACGCCAACCACGCGATGTTATTCCCTATCTTAAGGCAACACAAGAGGATCCATACAGAATAATTTCTGAAGTAAAAAAAGCTTCACCCTCTAAAGGTGTTATACGAGAGGATTTTGATCCTCTACAAATTGCACAAAATTATGAAAAGGGTGGGGCAAGTGCTATTTCTGTACTTACAGAACCACACTTTTTCCAAGGTTCTCTTGATTATTTGGCAGGTATTCGTCGTTATGTTGGGGTTCCTCTCTTACGAAAAGATTTTATAGTTTCCAAATACCAAGTACTTGAAGCATTGGTTTTTGGTGCTGATTTTATTCTTTTGATTGCGGCAGCTTTGAGTAAAAAAGAGCTTAAAGAGTTACTCAATTATGCAAGACATTTAGGTCTTGAGGTACTCGTTGAGGTGCATGATAAAAAAGATTTGGTGAAGGCTATTTACGCAGGTGCTGATATAATAGGCATAAACCATCGAAATCTGCAAACATTTGAGATGAATATGAATCTTTCGTATGAACTTATTCCTCTTATTCCAAATGGAAAAATTATTGTAGCAGAGAGTGGTATTTATGAACATGGACAACTTGAAGATCTCTCAAAAGCGGGGGTAGATGCCTTTTTGGTTGGGGAGTCTCTTATGCGTCAAGATGATGAAGCGAAGGCTTTAGAAAAATTAAAATTTGGAGAAAAGTAATGAAAAAGTTAACTGTAGCACTGTTTGTATTGATAGCACTACTCTTTAGTGCATGTACACAAGAGACACAAAATAAAATAGGACGTTCTATTCAAAACTGGACAGGTACCAATGGTGTTTTAGATATTTACATGGGAGGAAAGCTTGTAAAAAGATTTATTAAAATAGATAAACTTACTACTGCAACAAGTACTGATGGTTCGACTTCACGTAATTATAGATACGCATATGGGTATTTAGATGAGAATCAAAACTTTATTGTTGATCCAGGTGAGAAAAAGCTCTATTTTGAAATAAGTAATTACTCTACACCTTATATTTTTTATGAAAATCCAAAGAAATAAATCGTGAATGTTATTGAACTTTTTAAATACCTTATAAATTCAAAGAGTGAAACGCCTGATGATGGTGGTATACTTAATTTTATAGAAGATTATCTTGAAGGGTTTCATGCAATCCGCATTGATAGAGGGGAGGTGAAAAATCTCTTTATTTATAAAAAATTTTCTGAGGGAGAGCATCTCTGCTTTGCTGGGCATGTTGATGTTGTCCCCGCAGGGGAAGGATGGAATAGTGATCCTTATGTAGCTACGCAAAAAGATGGTTTTATTTATGGACGTGGTGCACAAGATATGAAGAGTGGTGTAGCTGCGTTTACACAGGCGCTTCAAGATACTAAAAATTTTCAAGGAACGCTCTCTTTGCTTTTAACTTCTGATGAGGAGGGTGAAGCTGTAAATGGAACAGTAAAAGTGCTTGAGTATCTCAAAGAAAAAGAGATGTTGCCTGATGTTTGTGTTGTAGCAGAACCAACTTGTGAGACAGAATTTGGTGATGCGATTAAAGTTGGACGCAGAGGTTCCATTAATGGCTATTTAACACTCAAAGGGAAGCAGGGACATGCGGCATACCCAGAAAAAGCGATTAACCCTATACATCAAATTGCTGGAGTTTTAGGCAATATTGCCGGTGTCAATTTAGATGATGGTGATGCTTTTTTTGCTCCTTCAAAATTTGTTATTACTGACATACGTGCAGGGATGCAAGTGACAAATGTTACACCAAATGAACTCAAAATGATGTTTAACGTACGAAATAATACAAAAACAACGCAAAAAGAGGTCAAAGAATTTGTTGCAAAACATTTTCAAGGTCTTGACTATGAGCTGCGTTTAACACAAGGTTCGTACCCGTTTAAAACAGATACAGATACAAAACTTGTTAAAAACATAGACGCTGCTATAGAAAAAGTGACCCATATACGTCCAAAACACTCTACTGCAGGAGGAACAAGTGATGCACGCTTTATCGCTGCGTTTGGAGTGGATGTAATTGAGTTTGGTGTGAAAAATGATACAATACACTCTGTAAATGAACGTACTACTGTAAAAGAAGTCGAAGATTTATACAGGGTATTTAAAACTTTAGTAAGTGATTGGAAGTAGATGAAAAATCTTCTTTTTGTGCTCTTTTTTGTAACATCCCTAGCAGCGTCGCAGTTGCAGTGGACGCATAATTATACAGAAGCTTTACAAAAAGCATCAAAGAGTCATAAAATTGTATATGTTCTTATTACTTCACGCTATTGTAAATGGTGTAGAAAGTTTGAACAGCATACTTTAGAAGATAAGAGTGTTCAAAAAAAGCTTGCATCTGATTTTATTACAGTGCATCTTTCACGAGAAGATGACAATATACCGGCTTATTTTAAAACAGCTCCCGTGCCAAGACACTATTTTGTAAAAGCAGATGGTACTGTTTTATATACTGCAATTGGTTACAGAGATGTTGAAATGTTTGAGGCATTTATGGAAGAAGCTGAACATAATAATAAGGAGAATAAATAATGAAAAATGTACAAACAACAAAAGCCCCGGCAGCG
>CAYRVR010000005.1:17056-22553 GCA_964427835.1 uncultured Sulfurimonas sp.
ATAATAAGGAGAATAAATAATGAAAAATGTACAAACAACAAAAGCCCCGGCAGCGATTGGGCCCTATTCACAAGCGATGGTCTTTAATGGAATGGTTTATACATCAGGACAAATAGCACTGATGCCAGATGGGAGTGATGTACTCTTAGATAAAGATGTCGCTCTACAAACAAAACAGGTTTTGAAAAATTTAGAAGCGGTTTTACAAGAGGCTGGTAGCTCTATGGATCAAGTTCTTAAAACAACTATTTTTTTAGCAGATATGGACTCTTTTGCAGTAGTAAATGAAATTTATGAGATGGCTTTTGGCGATCATAAACCTGCACGTTCAACTGTTGCTGTAAAAACATTGCCAAAAAATGCGCTCGTTGAAATTGATGCCATTGCCGTGGTGAATGATTACAGTTTTTAAAATTTTTGTAAGTTAAACATAAATTAAAGCTTAGTTGGATATAATTCCGAACTTTTTGTAGAAATACAACCTAAAAATATTTAAGGACCTTAGATGTACGCAATTATTAAAAATGGTGGTAAGCAATATAAAGTTCAAGAGGGTGATGTTTTATCTTTAGATAAAATGTCTCTTGAACCAGAAGCTACTATCGAAATCAAAGAAGTTCTAGCAGTAAATGCTGGTGAACTTAAAATGGGAGCTCCATATGTTGATGGTGCTGTTGTAACTGCTGAAGTTATCAGTGAAGGGCGTGACAAGAAAGTTATTACTTTCAAAAAACGTCGTCGTAAAGACAGTAAAGTAAAACGTGGTTTCAGAAGAGACTATACTCGTGTTCGTATCACGAAAATAGCTGCATAAGCTAAAATAACTTAAGGAGAATAGTATGGCACATAAGAAAGGTCAGGGTAGTACACAGAATAATCGTGATTCGGCTGGTAGAAGACTTGGTGTTAAGAAATTTGGTGGCGAAGCAGTAATCGCTGGTAATATCATTATCCGTCAACGTGGAACAAAAGTACATCCAGGTAAAAATGTTGGTATGGGAAAAGACCATACAATTTTTGCTTTAGTTGATGGTGTTGTTGCGTTTGAAAGAAAAGACAAAAAACGTCAACAAGTTTCTATTATACCTGCTGCATAATTTACTCAATTGTTTGGGCTTTTTGCTCAAACAATTTTTCTTTCTTCGGAAAATCTCCACAAATAATTACAAAATATTTAACAATTTACTTATAATGGTAGTCTATTTTTAAGTATTTAACCAAGGATAAAAAACAATGTTTACAGATAGTGTCGAATTAACAGTTTCATCAGGAAAAGGTGGACAAGGATGTGTGGCATTTCGTCGCGAAAAATTTGTACTCAATGGTGGTCCAAATGGTGGTGATGGCGGAAAAGGTGGTGATATATGGTTTAAGTGTGATAATAACACCCATACACTTTCGCACTTTCAAAGAAAAATGCACATAAAAGCAGATAACGGAAAACCCGGTGAAGGTTCCAATATGACTGGTAAATCGGGTGCTAAAAAGGTGATTATTGTACCACCTGGAACACAAATAGTAGATCAAGAGAGTGGTGAAGTGCTCTTTGATATGCTAGAAGATGGACAAGAGGTAAAATTTTTACAAGGTGGTAAAGGTGGATTAGGTAATACACACTTTAAATCGCCTACCAATCAAAGACCAACATACGCACAACCAGGTGAAAAGGGTGAAACGCGTAGGATTAAACTTGATTTGAAACTTATTGCCGATATTGGCCTCGTAGGTTTTCCAAATGTAGGAAAATCAACGTTAATTTCAACAGTATCAAATGCTCGTCCAGAAATTGCAAATTATGAGTTTACAACGCTTACACCTAAGCTTGGACAAGTCAATATTGGTGATTATGAATCTTTTGTTATGGCTGATATTCCGGGAATTATTGGTGGAGCGCATGAAGGAAAAGGTCTTGGTATTGAGTTTTTACGCCATATTGAGCGGACAAAAATTTTACTTTTTATGATTGATTTAGCCTCGTATAGAGATTTAAAAGAACAGATAGAGACATTGAAAAATGAAGTTGCCTCTTTTTCACAAAAACTTGGAACTTCTCGTTATGCAATTGCTCTTACTCGTGTTGATATTGTTCCACCCGAAGAACTAGAAGAAAAAGTGGCTTCATTTATTGAAATGCTAGGACATGCTCCTTCGACAACAAGTGAATTTGATTTTGATAGTGAAATCCCTTATTTCATCCAAGAGAGTGCAGATGAGACATTGGGCTATGATGTGAATGATCCTTACTTTATTGCACCAATCTCATCAGCAACAAGTAAAAATATTGAGCCTTTGAAATATGCGCTCTTTAATTTAGTACAACAAAGTAGAAAATAATCTTATGAAGCGTGTTGTAGTTAAAGTTGGGAGTGCTGTTTTAACGCAAGATGGAAAGATTGCTCTGCAAAGAATGCAGGATCTAGTTGATTTTTTGGCAAAACTCAAAGAAAAATATGAAGTTGTACTTGTATCTTCTGGCGCTGTTGCCGGTGGATATACAAAATTACAACTCGATAGAAAAATTCTCTCTAACAAACAAGCTCTTGCTGCCATTGGACAACCTGTACTTATGCATAAGTATATGAAGAAGTTTGCAAAATATGAGCAACTTGTTGCCCAAGTACTTGTGACTGCTGCTAACTTGAATACGCAAGATGATATACAAAGAATACGAGCAACAGTAGAGACACTTTTACAAAATAATGTTATTCCAATAGTCAATGAAAATGATGCCACAGCAACTGATGAGTTGGAAGTGGGTGATAATGATCAACTTTCTGCCTACATTACGAAGAATATTGATGCGGATATGCTTGTTATCCTTTCTGATATTGATGCGTACTATGAGAGTGATCCTCGAAAAAATAGTGATGCAAAAGTAATTAAAAGAGTCTCACAAATTGACAAAGATGCATTGCAAAAACAGGCAACTCCAAATAATATTTTTGCAACGGGAGGCATAGTGACAAAATTAAAAGCGGCAAATTATCTTTTAAATGCGGACAAAGAGATGTTTCTTGCGAGTGGATTTAATCTAGATGACGTGCGAAGCTTTATGTTAGATGGGCAGCATAAAGGCGGAACTCTATTTAGTAAGAAGGAAAAATAGATGAATATAATTTTTATGGGAACACCTGATTACGCACATAAAATTTTACAAAAACTGATTGATAACGATACAATGAATGTTGTGGCAGTATATACACAACCAGATAAACCTGTTGGGCGTAAGAAAATTTTAACAGCTCCCCCGGTAAAGGAGTTGGCTGTAGAAAATGCTATAACAGTTTACCAGCCAAAGAGCTTGCGCGATGAAGAGAGCATTGCACAATTACAAGCAATTGCCTGCGATTTTATTGTTGTTGCTGCCTATGGACAGATTTTACCTAAAGCAGTTCTTGAACATGCTCCATCTATAAATTTACACGCTTCTATTTTACCAAAATATAGAGGAGCAAGTCCTATCCAGCAAGTCTTACTCAATGGGGAGAAACAGACTGGAGTAACTGCAATGTTAATGGATGAAGGACTCGATACAGGAGATATTCTCAAGATTGTAAAAGTAGATATTGCTGATGATGAAATGGCAGAGGAACTTTTTGTACATTTACGAGATGTAGCAGCTGATTTGACAATAGATGTATTAGAAAACTTTTCTTCTCTGAGTCCAATGAAACAAGATGAAACAGCAGCGACATATTGTAAAAAGATTACAAAAGCAGATGGTGAAGTTACACTTGAAAATGCAGAGGAAGTTTATAATAAGTACCGTGCATTTACACCATGGCCGGGGATCTATTTAGCATCTGGGTTGAAGTTAAAAAAAATATCTTTAGAAGACAAGAGTACTGCGTTTAATACACCTGGAAAAATTATTGCTATAGCAAAAGATTCCATAACTGTTGCGTGTAATAGAGGCGCTTTGAAAATTTATAGAGTGCAGCCTAACTCAAAAAAAGAGATGGATATCGCAGCGTATGTGAATGGAAAAAGAGTTTCTGTTGAAGATTATCTCACTTAAGAGTGTATCTTCTACACAACTCTATGCAAAAGAACGTATCCGCACAAAGAAAGAATCAGCGCCTTTTGCTGTTGTCTCAGAGGTACAGACAAATGGAATTGGCAGTAGAAATAATGGATGGATCTCTCAAAAAGGGAATCTTTTTCTCTCTTTTGCGCTACCTTTAGCAAAACTTCCCCACGATTTAAAATTAGAATCTGCTTCTATTTATTTTGCTTATATTTTAAAAGAGACACTTACTGCGTTTGGTTCTAAAGTAATATTGAAATGGCCAAATGATTTTTATATTGATGGGAAAAAAGTAGGGGGCATGCTTACTACAGTATCTCATGAAACGATTATATGTGGTGTAGGGATAAATATGTGCGTTGCAGAAAAAGATTTTGCAAAACTTGATGTAGAAATCGACAAAAAAGAGTTACTAGATGCCTTTTTTAAAAATATTGAAAAAACTTTCTTATGGAAGCAAGTTTTTAGTAAATATAGGTTAGAATTTTACACTAATAAAGATTTTTTTACACACAAAGATGGTCGAAAAGTTTCGCTAAACGCAGTGACACTTGAAGATGATGGTAGTATAAACGTAGATGGCGAGAGGATATATAGCAGAAGATGAGTGAAATAATTGTAATTGCAAATCAAAAGGGTGGTGTTGGGAAAACAACAACTGCTGTAAATTTAGCTGCTTCATTGGCTGTTGCAGAAAAAAAAGTTCTTTTGATTGACTCAGATCCACAGGCAAACGCAACAACATCTTTAGGATTCCATCGTAATGATTATGAATTTAACATATATCACGTTTTGATTGGAACCAAAAGACTAAAAGATATTATACTAAAGTCTGATTTGCCTACACTCCATTTAGCACCTTCAAACATAGGTTTAGTCGGTATAGAAAAAGAGTACTATGATGCAGATAAAGCAAAGGGTCGAGAGTTAGTTCTTAAAAAAGCTATAGCAAATGTACAAAAAGATTATGATTATATTATTATTGATTCTCCTCCTGCTTTGGGCCCAATGACAATAAATGCACTCTCAGCTGCTAATTCGGTTATCATTCCTATACAGTGTGAATTTTTTGCTCTTGAAGGATTGGCACAGTTGCTTAATACTGTGAAGCTTGTAAGAAAATCTATAAATCCAAAATTGGCGGTCAAAGGCTTTTTACCAACGATGTTTAGTTCGCAAAATAATTTGTCGAAGCAGGTATTTGCAGATTTGCGCCAGCATTTCAAAGGGAAACTTTTTAAAGATGATGCAGATAAGTACATTGTTGTTCCTCGAAATGTGAAGTTGGCTGAGTCGCCATCCTTTGGAAAACCGGCAATTTTATATGATGTAAAATCAACTGGTTCAATTGCCTACCAACATTTAGCTCAAGCTATTATCAGATAATTTTTTAAAGTAAGGAGTCTTTTCAGTGAAAAGTCAAAAATTAGGAAGGGGTCTTGATGCCCTTCTAGGTGAAATAGATGAAGC
>CAYRVR010000005.1:22653-36519 GCA_964427835.1 uncultured Sulfurimonas sp.
ATAACAAATACGCTGCGTTTACTCCAACTCTCAGATAAAGCAAAAAAAGCACTGGTTGAGCAAAAAATCACAGCAGGACATGCAAAAATACTTGTAGGTTTGACAGAAAAAGAGCAACAACTTCTTGTTGACTCTATAATAGGGCAAAAGTTAAGTGTTCGTGATGCAGAAAAAGTAGTAAAAAACTTAAAAGAGGATCTTTCTTCTTCCGTAGTACATCAAAGTAAAGTGGAAGAGATGTATGATTTTACAGACCTAAAATCAAAATTGGAGATTTTAGGTGTGAAAATATCAACTTCTAAACAATCAGTGACCTTACATTTTGACTCAGAAGATGATATTAATGAATTTATTTCGCATATTCAATAAATATTTTAAAAATTGTTGAAAACAGATCTCATTTAACTAACATTTCAATTTAATAATAGTATAATCTCGCAACTTTTAGGAGGTGCTATGTTAGATATAAATCCAATACTGCTCTTGGCTACATTTGTTGTATTTGTTTCCCTTATAGCCGTTCTAAATAGTTGGCTCTATAATCCTTTACTCAGTTTTATGAATAAACGTGATGATGACATCAAAAAAGACCTTGAAAAAGTAGGTAATAATGATGCAGAAATCAATGAACTTCATAAAAAAGCTGAAGATATTATTATGAATGCTAAACTAGAAGCTGCGGCCCTAAGAGAAAAAGTTATTGCGGATGCTAAGGAATTAGTTGATAGTAAGTTAGAAGCAAAACGTGCTGAACTTGCAAAAGAATATTTAGAATTTGAAAAATCACTTTCAGAGGCTAAAGAAGAGTTGACTAGTGACTTGATGAAACAAGTTCCAGTGTTTAAAGAAGCTGTTTCAGCTAAATTTAGTCAGATATAAGGGTGTGATGTGAGTAGAATACTAGTATTATTACTAATGATATCAACTTATGCATTAGCATCAGAAGTTCATGAAGCGGGGACTGATATAGTTCAAAGAACTGTAAACTTTCTCCTATTTGTTGGACTTATTTGGTATCTTGTAGGGGAACCGGTTAAGAACTATTTTAGTGCAAGAAGTCAGTCTATTGCTGATGAATTGAAAAAAGTTCAAGAGAAACTTGATGAATCAATTGCACTTAAAAAAGAGGCTCTGTTAAAAATTACTGAAGCTGAAAAATTTGCACAAGAATTGGCAGAATCAGCAAAAAAAGAGAATAAAATTGTGAATGATGCAATTATTGCGCAAGGTGAAGAAGAGTTGAAAAACCTTACGAAACAAGCGCTCTCTAAGCAAGAATTTGAAAAGAGAAAAATGGTTCGAAGTGTTGTTGAAGAAATAGTAGCTGAAACATTGTCTCAAAGTGCAGATAGTTTTGATAAGGAAGCTATGGCAAATGTAATTTTGAGAAAGGTTGCTTAATATGGAAGAATTAATCGCAAAAAGATATATAAAAGCTTTATTAGTTGATTCTGATATAAATTTCGTGAAAGATGTAGCAGTGCTATTTCAAAGTTTGGCTCAATCTTTTAATGATAAGAAGTTTATAAATGTTATGATGAATAGTGAAGTTAGTAAAGCAGATAAAGCATCTCTTTTACTTGATATAGTAAAACCTGCTGCTTCACAAAAAGTAAATAATTTTGTACAACTTTTAGTTGAAAACAAACGTATTGCTATTATACCGGCAATCGCAGAAGAGCTGAGAAAAAACTTGGCTAATATGGAAAAAACGTATAGCGGTGTTGTATTGAGTGATACAGAGATTAGTGCAAATGTTTTAGAAGATTTAAGCAATGGACTAAGTAAAAAATATGATTCTAAAATCCTTTTAGCATTCGAAAAAACAGACTTTAATGGTATTAAAGTAGAAGTGAATGATTTAGGTATTGAGATTGATTTTTCTAAAGATAGAATTAATCATCAATTGATAGAACATATAACAAAAGCAATTTAAGAGAGGAGAAGGATAGTGGTAGCAAAAATTCAGGCTGATGAAATCAGCTCAATTATTAAAGAACGTATTGACAATTTTGAATTAAATGTTGATATTAATGAAACTGGTAAAATTGTTTCTTATGCTGATGGTGTTGCACAGGTTTACGGACTAAGCAATGTTATGGCTGGAGAGATGGTAGAGTTTGAAGAGGGTACAAGAGGTTTAGTCCTTAACCTTGAAGAAAGCACTGTTGGTGTTGTAATTTTAGGTTCTGGTGAAGGCTTAAAAGAAGGTATGAGTGTAAAACGCCTTGGAAAACTTTTACGTGTTCCAGTTGGTGATGCTCTTTTAGGTCGTGTCGTAAATGCTCTTGGTGAGCCAATTGATGGTAAAGGTCCTATTGAAGCAACTGAAACTCGTTTTGTTGAAGAAAAGGCTCCTGGAATTATGGATAGAAAATCTGTTCATGAACCATTAGCAACTGGTATTAAAGCTATTGATGCTCTTGTTCCAATTGGACGTGGACAACGTGAATTGATTATTGGTGATAGACAAACTGGTAAGACTACAGTTGCTCTTGATGCAATTATTAATCAAAAAGGTAATGGTGTTGTTTGTATTTATGTTGCTATTGGGCAAAAAGAATCAACAGTAGCACAAATTATTCGTCGTCTTGAAGAACATGGTGCATTAGAATATACTATTATCGTATCTGCAACTGCTGCTGAAGCTGCTGCTCTTCAATTCCTTGCACCATATACAGGTGTTACAATGGGTGAATATTTCCGTGACAATGCAAGACATGGTCTTATTGTTTATGATGATTTATCAAAACATGCTGTAGCATACCGTGAAATGTCACTTATACTTCGTCGTCCTCCAGGTCGTGAAGCATATCCAGGGGATGTTTTCTATATCCACTCTCGTCTTTTAGAGAGAGCTGCAAAACTTTCAGATGAAAAAGGTGCAGGTTCACTAACTGCTTTACCAATTATTGAAACACAAGCAGGTGATGTTGCGGCATATGTACCTACTAATGTTATTTCTATTACTGATGGTCAAATTTTCTTAGAAACTGATCTTTTTAACTCTGGTGTTCGTCCAGCGATTAATGTTGGTTTATCAGTATCTCGTGTTGGTGGTGCTGCACAAATTAAAGCGACAAAACAAGTTGCTGGTACTTTAAGACTTGATCTTGCATCTTTCCGTGAATTACAAGCATTTGCTCAATTTGCTTCTGATCTTGATGAAGTTTCTCGTAATCAATTAGAACGTGGTCAAAGAATGGTAGAAGTTCTTAAACAACCGCCATATTCTCCACTTTCTGCTGAGAAGCAAGCAACAATTATTTTTGCTGGAAATGAAGGTTTCTTAGATGATTTAGATGTGTCAGATGTTGTTCGTTTTGAGACTGAAATGTATCCATTTATTGAAGCTTCATATCCTCAAATTTTTGAGAATATTAGTAGTAGTAAAAAAATTGATGATGATACAAAAGCATTATTGATGAAAGCACTAGAAGAGTTTAAATCAAGCTTTATAGCGTCATAAGGGATACTCCATGGCAAACTTGAAAGATATTCAAAGAAAAATTAAGAGTGTTTCAAACACTCAAAAGACGACACGAGCTATGAAGCTTGTTTCTACTGCAAAGCTACGCCGCGCAGAAGAACTTGCAAAGCGCTCTCGTCTTTATGCTCAAAAAATGAATCAGGTTATTGCCGAAATTGCGGGACGTATTGAATGTAGTAAAATTGGTGGATTAGAAAATCGTTGTTTTGAAAAGATTGAAAATCCTAAAATTGTAGATATTATTTTTGTTACTGCTGATAAAGGTTTATGTGGGGGTTTTAATATTCAAACAATTAAAGCTGTCAGTAAACTTTTGAGAGAGTATAAAGAAAAAAATGTCAAAGTACGTTTACGTGGTATCGGAAAAAAAGGTATAGAATATTATAAATACAATGAAGTGGAAATGTATGACACTGTAGTTGGATTAAGTTCTAAGCCAGATAAAACGAGATCTGATGAGTTTATTCAATCTTCTATTGAAGATTATTTAGATGAAAAAATTGATGGTCTTCATATTATTTATAATGGTTATAAAAATATGATTACACAAGAGTTACATGTAAATCAAATTTTACCTGTTGATACAGAAAAGTTTGATTGTAAAAAAACGCAAAATAGTTCTATGTTAGAAGTTGAAGCTGAAGATGAAGAAAAAATGCTTGATTCTTTAGTAAAAAAATATGTCTCTTACAATATGTACTATTCGTTGATTGATTCGGTTGCAGCAGAACACTCTGCACGTATGCAAGCAATGGACACTGCAACGAACAATGCAAAAGAGATGGTTAAGAATTTAAATGTAGAATTTAATAAAGCACGTCAAGCTGCTATTACTACCGAACTGATTGAAATTATCAGTGGTGTGGAGTCTATGAAATAATGGAGAAAAATATGATTGGAAAAATTAGCCAGGTAATGGGTCCTGTTGTTGATGTTGATTTTGATGGTTATCTTCCGGTAATTAACGAAGCAATTGAAGTGAATGTTAATTTAGAAGGTAGTGAACATCGTTTAGTATTAGAAGTTGCAGCACACTTAGGTGATGGTCGTGTAAGAACGATTGCAATGGATATGAGTGAAGGTTTAGTACGTGGTATGGATGCAACTGCTACTGGTTCACCAATTAAAGTTCCTGTTGGTGAAAAAGTACTTGGACGTATTTTTAACGTAATTGGAGAAACAATTGATGGAAAAGATCAAGTTGAAGATGCACCATCATGGTCTATTCACCGTGCTCCACCACCATTAGTTGATCAGTCAACTACAACAGAGATGTTTGAAACAGGTATTAAAGTTGTTGACCTTCTTGCTCCTTATGCTAAGGGTGGTAAAGTTGGACTCTTCGGTGGTGCTGGTGTTGGTAAAACAGTTATTATTATGGAACTTATTCACAATGTGGCTCATGGTCATGATGGTCTTTCTGTATTTGCTGGTGTTGGTGAAAGAACTCGTGAAGGAAATGACCTTTACAATGAAATGCTTGAATCGAATGTACTAGATAAAGTTGCACTGTGCTATGGTCAAATGAGTGAGCCTCCAGGAGCACGTAACCGTATCGCACTTACTGGTCTTACAATGGCTGAATATTTTAGAGATGAGAAAAAACTTGATGTATTGATGTTTATCGATAATATCTTCCGTTTTGCTCAATCTGGTTCAGAAATGTCTGCGCTTCTTGGTCGTATCCCTTCAGCAGTTGGTTATCAACCGACACTTGCTCGTGAAATGGGTGCATTACAAGATCGTATTACATCAACTAAAAATGGTTCAATTACTTCTGTTCAAGCAGTATACGTACCTGCAGATGACTTGACTGACCCGGCTCCGGCATCAGTTTTTGCTCACTTAGATGCAACAACAGTACTTAACCGTAAAATTGCGGAAAAAGGTATTTATCCTGCAGTTGATCCACTCGATTCAACTTCAAGACTCCTTGATCCACAAATTTTAGGAGAAGAGCACTATAATGTAGCGCGTGGTGTACAACAAACACTCCAAAAATACAAAGACCTTCAAGATATCATTGCGATTCTTGGTATGGATGAGCTTTCTGAAGACGACAAAAATGTTGTTGAACGTGCTCGTAAAATTGAGAAATTCCTTTCTCAACCATTCTTTGTTGCTGAAGTATTTACAGGTGCTCCTGGTAAATATGTTTCTCTTGAAGATACAATTGCTGGCTTCAAAGGAATTTTAAATGGTGATTATGACCATATGTCTGAAAATTCATTCTACATGGTTGGTTCTATGGACGAAGCTATCGCTAAACACGAGAAAAATAAATAAGCATATTGCTTAAGTCAAAGGATTGTAATGGGTACATTTAAACTTGAAATCCTAACTCCAAACGGTGTCATTTATGATGGTGATGCTCTTGGTGTTGTTCTTCCTGGAGAAGAGGGAGAATTCGGTGTATTAGCAGGTCATGCTTCTCTTACTACTTTATTAGAAGCTGGTGTTATTGATGTTGAAAAAGAAGACAAATCAGTTGAATCAATTGTAATTAACTGGGGTGTTGCTCAAGTGGACGAAGATAAAGTCGTTGTACTTGTTGAAGGTGCAGCACCTATACGTGGTGAAAATGAGTCAGAAATTGCTAAAGCACTTGATGAAGCGAAAAAACTTCTTAATGACATCACAGACTCTGGTGCTGCAATTGCAACTGTTTCTGCTAAAATTGAATCTGCTGCACAAAGATTACTTTAGTTCATGATTAATAATTTAGTAGATTTTTATCTCAAAAGCCATCCGGTGACAATTGGAGTTTTGGTACTCTTATCCATTTACTTCATTGTATTAAACTGGGTTTTTTTCTATAGATATTTTTCTATTAAAAGTTGGTTGTCTCGTGAAAGTGCTTCGTTAGAGGCACTTTTATTGGGTTCTTCTACTGTAAAAGAGAACTCTTTTTTAAATAATTTTCTTAAAACGAGTAATATTATTTCAAAAGAAGTTTTAGGCTTAGGTATGCTTGCTGCAACTAAAGAGGCAACAAAAGGTCTTGCTGTTCTTTCTGTTTTTGCTTCAACTTCTCCTTTTATTGGACTCTTTGGAACTGTTGTTTCAATTCTTGATACATTTACTCATATAGGTAGTAGCTCCGGTACTATGAATATAATTGCAAGTGGTGTTTCTGATGCTTTAGTCGCCACAGCATCAGGAATTTTTGTTGCCATTTTTGCATATACTTACCATCAGATTCTTAAACGAAAATCATATGAACTTATCAGTTACCTTCAAATGCAAAGTGATGCAATTTTAGCTAGAAAGGCATAAGTAATGTTATATGATTGGGAAGAGAAGCCTGAATTAAACATTACTCCTCTTGTAGATGTTATGTTGGTTTTACTTGCCATTTTAATGGTAATTGCTCCAAATATTATATATGAAGAAAACATAAAGTTACCACAGGGTTCAACTACAAAACAGTTGGCAAAAATTCCTCCTGTGCATATTTCAATCGATAGAAATAAAAATATTAAGATTAATAAAGATAGCTTTTTATACAACTCTTTTATAGATAACTTTTATAGTTATGCTCAAAAGTTAGATAAAAAAGCTACAGTCCTTATAAGTGCTGATAAAAGCTTAGATTATGGTGCTGTAATGTCGATTTTAGCGGCTGTAAAACAAGCAGGGTTTAGTGAGGTTTCTTTAGCGACCAATGGATAATCAACGTTATTTTTACATAAGTGGTATTATTTCTTTTTCTCTTTTTCTTTTTTTTGTTGCTATGTTTGTGCTTATGCTCTTTCAGGTGCAAGATATTAAGAAATATGGTTTTAAAAAAGAGAAATATGTCTCGGTATCTATTGATTTTACGCCGCTTCCTAGTACTAAGCCGGCTGTAAAATCTACTCATTCTCCTATAGTACAAAAACAAGTCGTTACAAAAACAAAAAATATAGATGTGCAAAATCTTTTTAGTGACGTTTGGACACAAAAAATTGACAATAGTGTAGTGCGTAAAAAAATCAACTCAAAAAGAATAAGTGAGATACAAAAACAGATTAAATTTAAAAGTGATAAGAAAGTAACTCCTATAGATAATAAACTTGATAAAAATGTTTTAACACCTAGTAAAAAAGAGACGAAGGCAACTTCTACTGCAAATGAAGTTAATGAATATTTAGCTAAAATTCAGTCTATAGTGTATCAACATTTTAATGTACCTCTAAATTCACAAGGCAATAGTGTGAAGACACTTATTGAATTGGACCCATTTGGGAAAATGCTTGACTTTCGAATTCTTAGATATTCATCAAATGATGAGTTAAATAGTGAAGCAGATAAAATTAAAGAGCGATTACAAAATGTTGTTTTTCCACAAAACCCAGAGCATAAGTCAAGTAAGACAGTTGTTATCTTAATATCAAAGGAATAAAGTTTGAAGATATTTTTACTCTTAGTGTTGTATTTTAATATAGTCTATGCCGCAGATGCGACAATAGAAGTTATAAAAAAAGTTGCATCGAAACCTTCCATGGCTGTCGAAGACTCTTCTATTAATTACGGGGATACCTTTAAATTGAAATTTTTTAAGTCAATTGTGGCTGATTTAAATGTATTATCACTCTTTAATGTTGATAGACATCACCGTATTGTTCCTTATGACGATGCATCTGTAATCGTCCAAGACAAAGATAAAGAGTATGTTTTACGCTATAAGCTATTTGAAGATGATAATGGTGCAATGAATGTTGCTATGAAATTATTTCATAATAATGAAGAAGTGTTTGCTAAAAATTATAGGGTAAGCAACAAAAGCATTTATATTTTTGTTTCACATGCCATTGCATTTGATATTAATGAATACCTTGGTGCAGATCCTGTTTCTTGGATGAAGAAAAAAGTAATTTTTGCAAAAATTATAGCGCCTAAAAAGAGTGAAATTGTAATTTCAGATTATACACTTTCTTATCAGCATACTATTATTAGCGGTGGGTTTAATCTCTTTCCTAAGTGGGCAAATCAATCACAAACTGCGTTTTATTATACTTCACTTGATTCTAGTATTCCAACTTTAAAATATGTAGATATTAAAACTGCTTCAGTAAAAAGTATTCTATCATCTGATGGAATGATAGTTTGTTCGGATGTAAGCCCAGACGGGAAGACATTACTTTTGACAATGGCAAAAGATGGACAACCTGATATATACAGTTACAATACACAAACGAAAAAGTATAGAAGGGAAACTTATTACAAAGGCATAGATGTAAATGGACAGTTTATGAATAAAGATACTATTGCGTTTGTCTCTTCTCGACTTGGTTATCCAAATATATTTATGAAAAAACTTTCATCACGGGCTGTCGAGCAGGTTGTTTATTATGGAAATAGTAATGTTGCTTGTAGTGCACATGGACATTATATAGTTTATGAAGCGCGTGAAACATCAAATGCTTTTAGCTCAAATACTTTTAATTTACATTTAGTTTCAACCCAAACAGACATGATACGTAGATTGACGGCAACGGGTGTAAATGAATTTCCAAGGTTTTCAAAAGATGGAGATGCGATTCTTTTTATAAAAAATTATAAGGGACAGAGTTCGATTGGGGTCATACGCTTGAATTATAATAAAAATTATTTGTTTCCTTTGCATTCAGGTAGAATACAATCTATGGATTGGTAGGGCATTTTGTTGAAAATTTATTACCTTTTTTAGGTATAATAAATTAATTTTAAATTTTGAGGATATGTAGAATGAAAAATATTGTACTTTCTGGTGTTGTAGCGGCACTATTAGTTTTTAGTGGATGTAGTTCAAAAGAGCCGGCTGTTGATAGTAAGGCTATGGAAAATAATGCACAAGAAGTTGTAGCACCCGAAACAACATCTCAAGAGGTTGCACCTGTAGCTACTGAGAACGTTTCAAGTGAAGAGAGCGTAGTTAATACAGCAACAAGTGAAGATACTATGAATAGCATTGAGAGTAAATTGCCAACAATTTATTTTGCTTTTGATAAATACAATATCACGCCTGCAATGCAAGAAAAAATTGATGCTGCAGCTGAATTAGGAAAGAAAGTTGCTTCTAATTATAAAGTTAAATTAGAAGGTAACTGTGATGAATGGGGAAGCGATGAGTACAATTTCGCGCTTGGTTTGAAACGTGCTGATGCTGTGAAAAAAGCACTTGTAGCAGATGGTATTGATGCTTCTCGTATTTCTATGGTAAGTTATGGTAAAAGCAATCCTGTATGTACAGAACATACAAAAGCATGTTGGGCGAAAAATCGTAGAGTAAATTTTAAACTATTACCATAAGTTTAAAATATATGAAATTAAGTAAATTATATATTTTAATTTTACTTTTTTCACCTGCTTTACTACTAAGTGCTGAACCCTCGGCATTTGGTGCAGGTGATCTCTCCGCAAGTAATCCGTATGGCTTGACACAAAGCGAAAAAGTAATCCTTGAAACAGAAAAAAAACTGAAAACTGTAGCAAAGAAGAGCAATTCTCAAGCGAGCCAACTTGACTCTTTACGTGAAAGAATTGATGGATTACAAAGTATTATAGAGAGTTTGAGTAGAAAATCTCATGAGAATCATCTACAATTACGCAAGTTAGAAGCAAGTACTGCAACTGGGTTTGATAATATCAATGAGTATCAGAAAAGATTAGCAGCATCTATAGAAGCAAATCAAGGTGCAATTGCTGATTTAAACGCAACTACTCTAAAGATACAAAGTAATATTGAAAAATTAGCAACTGATTCTGTAAGTAAAAGTGACTTTAATGCCTTAGTAAAAGATATTAATGCTTTTAAATTGCTAGTTGCTAGTGAAATGAAAAAAAGCGTAAGAAGTAGTAATAGCAAGAAAAGTACAATTAAAAGTGCTGCTTTGTATAACAGAGCCAAAGCTAATTACAATAAAAAACATTATACAGCGGCTATTGCTGATTATAAAGAACTTATACAAAGAAAGTATAAACCTGCTTATGCACATTATATGATTGGTGAAATGTACTATAAAAGAAAGAACTATGCCAAGGCTATTTCTTACTTTAAAAAGAGTGCTTCACTCTATTCTAAGGCATCATATATGCCAAATCTTATGTTGCACACTGCTATATCAATGCGTAAAACAGGCGATATAAAACATGCAAATGCTTTTTTACAGGCTGTTGTAAGTAAGTATCCAAATTCAAAAGCATCCAAAGAAGCTAAAAAATATTTGTCATTATAAATGTAATGGTAAATATTTCAGCATGAATATATCTATTTATGCTAAAATCCGAGAAATAAATATAAGGTGAAAGAATGGCAATTCAAGAAAATCAAGTAGTATCAATTGAATACGAAGTACGTGATGGAGACAAAGTAGTTGATAGTAATATGGGTGGAGCTCCACTTGTTTTTATGTATGGTAAAGGTCAAATAATTCCTGGTTTAGAGAATGGAATTAAAGAGATGAACATTGGCGATAAAGCTGATATTTTAGTAAAACCTGAAGATGCTTATGGTGAGTATAATGCTGAAGCAACACAAGAAGTACCAAAAGAGCAATTTGCAGGGATTGATTTAACTGAAGGTATGACTCTTTATGGTCAAGGTGAAGATGGTGGTACTGTTCAAGTAGTTGTAAAAGAGATCAAAGATGACAGCGTTGTAATTGATTTCAATCATCCTTTAGCTGGAAAAGAGTTAATGTTCACTGTTGCAATTAACAATGTAAGAGATGCATCTGCTGAAGAAGTTATGTCTGGCGTTCCTGCTGAGAATAAGCAAGACGATGAAGGATGTTGTGGTACTGGTGGCGGCAGCGGCTGTGGATGCCACTAATTTTTTAACCTCTTCTGAAGCCTCTTTGCAGGCGAAGAAGACAGCGAGTCTTTTAAAAACACTCAATGTCAATGCTCTTATTACAGGGCCACAGGGCATTGGGAAAAAGACTTTAGCTTCTTATATTCTTCCAAACGCAGCTGTTTATGATGCATTAAACTTTGAAGAGTTACTTATAGCTTTAGAATCTTCCAATGAAATTATTATCAGAAATATTCATTTATCTCCTAACATACAACGATTAGTCAAGGCGATAAAAACAAATAACGTTCGGGTTATGGCAACAAGTTCTTCGAATCAACTTAGTGATGAGATTGAAGAATTATGTAGTATAAAAATTGAATTGCCACCGTTAAGAGAAAGAATGGAAGATGTAACGATTTTAATAGAAGCTTTTTTGGCAGAGGCACATCAGCTTTTTGGTGGAGAAAAGAATAATAATATTTTTGAAAGTATAACGCCGGATTTATCGCAAAATGGACATTCATTAAGACGTCAAGTGATGATAACGTATTTGTTACAAGAGATTACGGATAATGATCTTATTGAATTACTTGAAAATTATTTTTTTGATAAGCTTGGATCAAAAGATGATTATAAAAAGTTTTTATATCTTTACGAAGTACCATTGATTAAATCAGGACTGAAAAAATTCAAATCGCAATTGCAATTAGCAGATAAATTGGGTTTAAATCGAAATACACTTAGAAAAAAAATAGCAGAAAATAAAAAATATTTATAACTTAAAGGAGAAAAAAGATGAGTAAATTAGCAATGATATTTGCAGGGCAAGGAAGTCAAGCCGTAGGTATGGGTAAAGATTTTTACGAAAACTCTAAACTTGCACGAGAGATGTTTGAAAAAGCGGGTGATAGAATTGGTGTAGATTTTAAAGAGCTTATCTTTGAAGAGAACGATAAACTCGGACAAACTGCTTACACACAACCTGCAATTCTTTTAGTACAGATGATAGCCTATAAACTTTTTAAAGCAGAGTGCCCAGATGTGAAAGCCACATACTTTTTAGGTCACTCTCTTGGTGAATTTTCAGCACTTTGTGCTGCAGGTGCTATTGATTATGTTGATGCTGTGGAGCTTGTTCACAATCGTGGTAAGCTTATGCAAGAGGCATGTGAGGGCAAAGATGCTGGTATGATGGCTATAGTTGGGCTTGATGATGCAAGTGTTGAGAAGATTTGTGCAGATGCACAAGCAGCAGGTAAGCAAGTGTGGCCGGCAAATTATAATCAAGATGGACAGCTTGTTGTTGCTGGAAACAGAGCAGATTTAGCTTCACTTGAACAGACTTTTAAAGATGCAGGAGCAAAAAGAGCGATACTTTTAGATATGTCTGTGGCTTCTCACTGTGCTATTTTAGAGCCGGCAGTTGCACCGCTTGCAGAGCTTATGGAGAAGTACATTACAGATAATTTTGAAGCACCGGTTATCTCAAATGTTACCACAAAACCTTACAGTACAAAAGCTGAAGCAATCCAGCTTTTAAAAGAGCAACTTACAAGCCCTGTAAAATATAAACAGTCTATTTTAGCGATTGCACCAGAAGTTGATATGGCGATAGAGTTTGGAAATGGTGTTGTGCTTAAAGGCTTAAATAGAAGAATTGCCAAAGAGTTAAAAACACTCAATATCTCTGATACTGCATCACTTGAAAAAGTAAAAGGGGAAGTGTGCGCGTAACACTTGCTCAAATTGCTCCAAAGCTTAATCGTTCTAATTTAGAACGAGCAGTCAGCATCATCGAAGAGGTAAAAGAGCAGAGTGATTTGGTTGTTTTTCCAGAGCTCTCACTCAGTGGCTATATGCTGCAAGATAAACTCTATGAAGATGCGTGGCGTGAGAATGAACTTAATGTTTTAGAAGAGCTTTCTCATGATATTGATATTGTTGTAGGTGCAGCGTTGCGTGATGAGAATGTTTTTCGAAACGCAGCGCTTTACTTCTCTGATGGAAAACTTCAAGCAAAACATATTAAAGTACATTTGCCAAACTATGGAATGTTTGAAGAGGCACGCTATTTTGAGGGTGGAGAGAAGTTTGAAGCTTTTGAACTCCATGGCAAGAAGATATCAATGCTTGTTTGTGAAGATCTGTGGCACAGAGATGTGCACAAAGAGTTAATAAAACTCAATCCTGATAGAATTATTGTCCTTGTGGCATCTCCTGCACGAGGTTTTAAGGATGATGGACTTGAGATTGAAAAAAAATGGTATGACATCATCAGTCAAGTTGCCAAAGAGTGTCAAGCAGAACTTCTCTTTGTGAACCGTGTAGGGTTTGAAGATGGACTTGGTTTTTGGGGCGGCTCTTGTTGCGTGGGAATTGATGGTATGATTGTAAACAAACTATCAAAATTTGAAGAGAAAATAGAAACTGTAGAGATAGAAGGAACAAAATGAAAATAGCCATTATGGGAGCGATGCCAGAAGAGGTAGCACCGATTTTAGAGAGACTTGATGATGTGCAAGAGGTAAACTACGCAAAGAACAAATACTACAAAGCAAAATATAAAAATGTTGATGTCGTTGTCGCTTACTCAAAAATTGGAAAAGTATTTTCAACT
>CAYRVR010000006.1:0-11857 GCA_964427835.1 uncultured Sulfurimonas sp.
CTCTCTTTGACATCATTTTTTGTAACCGTTTTTTCTTTATCGAATGTTAAATTCTCTTGATATTTACTATACAAAATCTTTTCAGTATTCTCTTTTAAAATACATCTATCAACTATAACAGATTTGACAGCAACATCAAAAGTTCTAAAGAGTGAAGCTGAGGTAAAGGGTTTTTTCAAAAACGCTGTAATATGGACATCTATTGCCTCACGCAACATCTCAATACTTTCTAAAGCAGTGACCATTACAATGGGAATGGAAGCATCAACTTTTCGGATACGTTTACTCATCTCAAGCCCATCACACAGAGGCATTTGAAAATCTGTCAAGATAATATCTATAGAGTGATTTTTAAAACATTCAAAACCCTCTTGCCCATCTTGTGCAAAATAGACCTTTTGAAAGATAAGGGAGAAGAGTGCTTTATATGTCTCTAACACATCTGCATCATCTTCAACACAAAGAATATTTAATGTTTTATAAATATCAGTCATATAATTATTCATTGTTAATGTCCAACATAATGGTAAACTCTGCTCCAGCCTTGTGATTTCTGACAAAAATATCACCGCCGAGATGTTCTTTTAATATTTTTTTACTCATATAAAGCCCTAAACCTGTTCCCTTATTAGAGTCTTTTGTTGTGAAATAAGGGTCAAATATACGATCAATCACATTATCATCAAGACCTCCTGCATTATCCGAGACCTTGATAATACAATGTGTATCTTTTCTATAGACTGATATAGCTATCTTTTTTTCAATGTCATTATGCTCTTCTAAAGCGTCTCGTGCATTAGCAATAAGATTTATCAAAACGTGCTCAAGTTCTTTTTTATATGTAAAAATTTTTGGTTCTGCTTCAATGGATGTCTCTAAGATGATATTATGATTTGTAAGTTGTGTACCCATAATTTTTAGTATATCTTGTACAATTTCATTAAAGTTTATATGCTCTTTTTTATTTGTCGGCTTATTAAACTCCATAAAATCATTTATTGTTTGAGACATTTTTTGCGTCATCTCTTCTATAAAATTAACAGTTTTAGAAATTTCATCTTTGGTTAGTATATCCATATCACTTTGGATTCCAAGTTTAATACTTGCAGAACTTATGGCATTGAGTGGTTGTCTCCATTGATGTGCAATCATATTTATCATTTCGCCCATTTGCGCTGATTTAGATTGTTGTACTAATATAGCATCTCTCATACGAATCTCTGTAATATCAAGTGTTGTTCCAACAATTTTTATTGGTTGATTATTTTCAAAAATAAGCTTTCCACTTTCCAAAAGTGTAAGAATCTTATCATCATTGCGTTTGATTTGAATTTCAATAGAATGAATCTTTCCATCTTCTAATTGTTTTTGGGTGCTAATTAGTTTTTTTCTATCTTCAGGGAGTATCATATCTAAGAACTCGGAGTATGTTGGTGGCCCATTTTTTGGATCCATATTGAAAATTTTATAACTTGTACTTGACCATGAGATTTTTAATGTATTTAAATCTAATTCCCAAGAGGCTAAATTCGACATATCTTGAATGACACGTAATGTATCATTTTTTGCTGCTAGTTTTTTACTTATTCGTTCCTGTTTCAGAGTTTGTTCATGTAACTCTTTTGAGGTAACATCAATAATATGTAATAGTGCCTTGAAGGTTTTATTTTTTACAAATTTCTTTTTCTTAGAATCTTTTTTCTGTACCATCTTATCTGACTCTGAAAGTGCAATTGCAGTCATTGTTTGATTGAGAAGTTTTGGTTTTGAGTCAGTAAAAAATTCTCCATATGTAAAAAAACCACTTGTAGGGGCTATATTGGCAAAAGGTTCTATCTCCTCATGTATAAGGTTTGGAATAAATCTACGTCGTGCCATACATGAGTAAATAAAAAATGACTCAACTGATATATTATATATATTTTCAATCTTGTTAGATAAGATATTTGTAACTTCACCAATACCTATATAGACATCTTCACCAGTTGTTATATTACCAGCAAATGACAGACTTTCATCCTCATGTATAGCAGTCACAGCTCTTGCTTTTTTGAACCCTTGTTCGTCAATAATTAAAGGAAATTCAATCCCTGTTTTTGGAAGTTCCTGAGCAATGTCTTCTCCCAGATATTTTTTATAAAAATTAAAAGCACTCATATTATCTATGGTGTAAACACGGTTTTTAATTGCTTTAGTAATTTTATGCTTTACACCTATTGCATTCCAGCCAAAACTATACATATTTTGAACTTGTAATACATCTGAATTTAAGGATACAGCTACGGCACCTGTATCATATAGATCATTTCCTATACCAACATAACACCTCTTAAACTCTCCATTATCAGCAGATAAACCACCAGCAATAACAAATTTTTCATTTATACTATACATACCATGTAAAAATTCATCTCCATTACATAAAAGTCCATTTGCAAAGCTAATAATGAGTTTTGTGTTGTGTGTGATAGTTTTTTGCGCAAGCTCTCGACCAACACTATAACTATCTTCTTGATTGCTAAAAGCAATTTTAAATGTTGTATTTTCAAAAGTAGAAATAGCAATCACACTACTATACTCAAGAACTTTATTTTGAGCAATTTCTCCATCTGTTGTCGTTGTAATGATAAAAGCATTTGGAAATAAGAGAGTTAAATCATTGAGTATAACTTTAATTCTCTCTTTTTGCTCTCCAGAAAAAAGTTGTATTAACACACTTTTTGCGTTGTTAATCTTCTGTTCTGTTTTTTCATCAATAAGCTTATTAAGTTCAGATGTGCATTGATAAATGTATGTTTGCACTTATGATATCTTTTGTACATTTAAAACATTAATAAGATTTAATTCATCAAGAAGATTGTACAGGTCATTGTTATTTATATGTAGTGACAGATTGATTTTCTCACTATCTACCAGCTTACAAAAATACCCAATCACAGAAGATGTAATTGAAATAGAATTTAAGATATGAATAGTGATATTTTGATACTCCCGCTTTATAATTTCTAGTTCTTTTATAATGTCATGATGGTGTGTAAGACTCTTAATATTACCTAAAATAGTAATATTATTATGAGTTGATTTTATTGTCATAATAAACCCCTTTATCTAACAGTAATGTGATATGTTACTCTTGATAAACTTAAAACATTTTTAAAATCAAAGTTGTTTCTTAATTGTTATTATTGTATTTTAGTATATAGTAAAGATTTAGTTTATGGGGATGTAGTGTTCGGCTTACCTGTAAAATAGCCTTGTGAATAATCAATTCCCAATGCTTTAACGCTATCATATACCTCTTCGTTATGGACAAACTCGGCTATGGTTTTAAGTCCGATTTTTTTTGCAAAATTGACAATTGTTTCAGTGATAATATGATGCTTTTCATTTGTTGCAATGTTTTTTATGAGAGAACCATCAATTTTAATGTAATCAATATTGAGTTGAAGAATACGCTCAAAGTTTGAGTAGCCACTCCCAAAATCATCTATTGCCACTTTTGCCCCGAGGGCTTTTACTTTAGTGATGAAGTTACTTACAGAGTCATAATTTTCTATACCTTCAGTTTCTAAAATTTCAAAAACAATGTGTTTGGCTGTGTCGGTTCGTGTAATAATCTGAATTATTTTTTCGATTGTATCAGGATTAGATATATCATCAATGGAAAGATTTACTGAAAATTCATCTTTCGTTGTTGCAAAGTGTTTACATGCCTTTTCAACAACTATTAAAGTGATTTGTGAATAGAGTTTTGTTTTTTTTGCGATGGGTAAAAATTCTACGGGAGAGATAAGTTTGCCATCTTTACTAATCATTCGAACTAGTGATTCATATTTTTTAGTATTAATATCCTTAAACGATACTATAGGCTGGTAATAGCATATAATTCTATCGTCTAAAATAGCTTCATGAATTGCGGTAGCCATTGCAATATTCTTTTTATATTTATCTTCTATTTGATTGTTCTTTTCATAAAATACAAAGGAAACTTTTTTCTCTTTTGCCTGATGGAGGGCAATGTCTGCATGTGTGAGAAGCTTTTGTGTATGTAAGGCAATTCCTACATTCATATGCAAGGTGATTGTTTCATTGTGAATCTGAAATAATTTGGATTGAAGTTTTTGTAAAATGTCCAAAACATTAGCGTGTATCATTTGTTTGTTTGGAATGTGATGGAAGAGGATTGCAAATTCATCTCCTCCAATATGATAAAGATCTTTTGTAAATGTTTGCATGGTTTTTGCAACTTGTCGCAGTATATTGTCTCCGGCATCAAGACCAAAAAAGTCATTAATCTCCCGAAAGCTGTTTATGTTAAAAATTGCACAGGCATCAGGATTTTTTTCTTCAATATCGAGTTGTATTTTTTGACGATTTGGTAGTTTTGTAAGATGATCATGATAGGCTAAGTCTAGGGCCTTTTGCTCCTGTTCTTTAATTTTTGTGAGATCTATCACGGCAGAGACACGTATGCTTCTTCCTGCAAATTTTATGTCTCTTCCTCGAATCAAGGCAGGAAATGTTGTTCCATCTTTTTTGATCATTTGTGCTTCATATCCCTCTTGATTACTACGCTGTAACATGTTTTTTACAAGAGGATGGGATTGTGGGGCAATGAAGTCTAATGCTCTTTTTTTTAGTATTTCAGATTTATTGTACTGAAATAGTTTGTAAGCCTCTTTGTTCGCACGGATACACTCTCTGGCTTCATTAAAGATAATAATAGCTTCAAGAGTAGAATTAATGAGTAGTTCAAAAGAATGAATGGCATCTAAATGCGCCTTTTGGAGTTCTTTTTGAAACTGTTTTTGTTTTGTTATATCTCGGACTGTTGCCTGAATAATTTTTTTGTCATCTATTTTTATGGATGTTAAAAGTACATCTGCAGCAAATGACTCTTTTGTATCGTATCTTTGGTGTGTCCATTCAAAATGAGCAGTATGCTTATTGAGTGCTTCTCGAACGTGTTGATTTGCCAGATCCATAGAAGATTTTCCATTTGGTTGAAATAAGGGTGAGAGCTTTCCTGGATGGGTGCGTGTAAATTGTGCTTTTGATTCAATACCAAACATGGAAAGTGTTGCTTCGTTACAATCAATGAAACCATCTTCATTGAGTAACATAAGGGCATCATTACTTGATGCGTAAACGGCATGAAAGAGTTCATTAAAATCATCATGTAAATCTGTTTTTGAAAATAATTCTTTCATATCCTCTCTTTCTTGACGTAATTATCGAATATTTTTACAATTGTAACCTATTCAATCTTAAATCGTATTATTAGAACACTCTAAGCCCTTTTATTGTAAAATCGCTGAAAATATTTTTTAAAGGTGTATTAATGGCAACTATCGGTATGGGTGATATTAAAAAGAATGTTCGTCTTGTTGTGGGTGAAGTACCATATAAAGTAGTAGAATTCCAACATGTGAAACCAGGTAAAGGTGCTGCGTTTGTACGTATGAAAATGAAAAGTTTTTTAAATGGTAAAGTAGTGGAAAAAACAGTACATGCCGGTGATAAATTTGAAGTTCCTGAAATTGACTATAAAACTATGCAGTATTTGTATGATGATGGTGAAATGTATCAATTTATGGACAATGAAACATACGACCAACTTGGGCTCTCTTATGAGCAGTGTGATGAGGCTTCTAAATGGTTTAAAGATGGCATCAGCGTTGATATTGTTTTTTATAAAGGTCAAGCGATCTCTGTGCAAGCTCCAGAAATTATGGAATTTGTTATTACTGATACACCTCCAAACTTTAAAGGTGATACTTCAAGTGGAAGTAAAAAACCAGCAACACTAGAGAGTGGAGCGGTTATACAAGTGCCATACCACGTTTTAGAGGGTGATACTGTAAAAGTAAATACTGTCGATGGTGAGTATTTAGAAAAAGTTAAATAATGAACTTCCTGTATAAGATTTTACTCTTATCTTATACAGGTTTTTATACTTCGCATCGCTTACTCCATATTAAGTAAAACTTACTATAATCTTTTTCAAAATTTATTATTTTTAGGATAAAAAATTGAGTGCAAAACCACAATTTACACATCTGCATTTACATACAGAATATTCACTACTTGATGGTGCAAATAAACTCTCAAATCTTGTTTCACGGGTAAAAGAACTTGGAATGACAAGTGTTGCTATGACTGACCATGGGAATATGTTTGGGGCAATTGACTTTTATAAACAGATGAAGAGTGCAGGGTTAAAACCTATTATCGGAATGGAAGGTTACATCCATAATGGGGACACACTTGATGATAAAACTACAAAACAGCGTTTTCATATCTGTTTGTATGCTAAAAATAAAAAGGGGTACGAAAATCTTATGTACCTCTCTTCAAAAGCGTTTATTAATGGATTTTACTACTTTCCACGTATTAATAAAAAAGAGTTACGTGCACATAGTGAGGGTATTATTTGTAGTTCTGCATGTCTGCAGGGTGAGGTGAACTGGCATCTCAATTTACAAAATGAAAGAAATGTAAAAAATGGTGCCCTTGGTTATGAGGGAGCACTGGCTGTTGCAAGGGAATACCAAGATATTTTTGGTGATGATTTTTATCTTGAAATTATGCGGCATGGGATTGGAGACCAGCTCTACATTGATGAGCAGATTTTAAAAATATCGCAAGAGACAGGCATTAAAGTTATTGCAACAAATGATACTCACTATACTTATCCAAATGATGCCCAGTACCACGAAGCTTTTATGTGTATTGGAATGAATAAACTCTATGATGATCCAAATAGAATGCGACACTCTGTTCATGAATTTTACATCAAAAGCCCAGAAGAGATGGCACGTCTTTTTGTTGATATTCCTGAAGCACTTGAACATACACAAGAGATAGCAAACAAGGTTGAAGAGTTTGAACCAATAGTAAAATCGCCAACACCTCCAAACTTTAAGTTTACACGGGAGTATGCAGAGGCTGAGGGCTTAGATATTAATTTTGAAGATGATGCCCCTTTACCTGAAAATGCGACAGAAGAACAGAAGAAAAAGTGGTTGAGTGCTGCTGATAAAAATGATGCGGCCTATTTTGTGCATAAATGTAAAGAGGGACTTGAAAAGCGTTTAAAAATTGTACCAAAAGAGCGTCACCAAGAGTACAGAGAACGTTTAGAGTTTGAGATGAACATTATTAACTCTATGAAGTTCCCGGGATACATGATGATTGTATGGGATTTTGTGAAGGAAGCAAAACGTATTGACGTTGCTGTTGGACCTGGACGTGGTTCGGCTGCTGGAAGTTTAGTTGCCTACTCTTTAGAGATTACAGATATTGACCCTATGAAATATGACCTGCTTTTTGAGCGTTTTTTAAATCCTGAACGTGTAAGTATGCCCGATATCGATATGGACTTTATGCAGGCACGTCGTGGAGAGGTCATTGACTATGTAGTACGTAAATATGGACGTAATCAGGTTGCCCAAATCATCACTTTTGGTTCGCTGTTGGCAAAGGGAGTTATCCGTGATGTTGCCCGTGTGTTAGATATGCCGCTCTCTCAGGCAGATAAAATGGCAAAACTTATTCCTGATGAGTTGGGAATTACACTCAATGGAAAAACAAAAAATGGAAAGTTCGTTGAGGGTGCTTTTCAAAAAGAGCCAAAGATTCAAGAACTCATAGAGAGCGATCCAAACGCAGCACGTGTTTGGGAGTTTGCCAAAAAGCTTGAAGGACTTAAACGCAACTCTGGAATGCATGCAGCAGGTGTTGTAATCAGCAATGAAGAGCTTTGGAAAAAGACGCCTATTTATAAACCATCGGGTGAAGATACTTTTGTTACACAGTATTCACTCAATTATATGGAAGATGTTGATTTAATCAAATTTGACTTCTTGGGACTGAAAACACTTGATGTTATTCAAAATGCAGTAAAACTGATAAAACGCCGTTACAATAAAGATGTTGATTGGCATCAAATAGATGAAAATGATTCAAGAGTTTATGAAGTTATTCAAACAGGTGACACGGTGGGAATGTTCCAAATCGAGTCATCTGGAATGCAAGACCTTAACCGTCGTTTAAAACCTGATAATTTTGAAGACCTGATTGCGGTTTTAGCACTCTATAGACCAGGACCGATGGAGTCAGGGATGCTTGATGATTTCATTGAACGTAAACATGGTCGTCAAGAGATTACCTATGTATTTGAGGCTCTTGAAGAGATACTCAAACCTACGTATGGAGTGATTGTTTATCAAGAACAGGTTATGCAGATTGTACAGACGATTGGTGGTTTTAGTCTTGGTGGTGCAGACATTGTGCGTCGTGCTATGGGGAAGAAAAAAGTTGAGGAGATGATTAAGTATAACAAAGAGTTCTCCGAAGGTGCTGCAAAGCAGGGGCTTGATTATAAAACTGCTTCAGAACTCTTTGACTTGATTGAAAAATTTGCCGGTTATGGTTTTAACAAATCACACTCTGCGGCTTATGCAATGGTTACTTTTCAGACTGCATGGCTTAAAACGTATTATCCAAATGAATTTATGGCGGCACTACTTACAAGTGATAAAGACAATACCGAAAAAGTGGTGCGTTACATTGATGAGGTCAAACGCATGGGCATTGAACTTGCTCCGCCTGATATTTGTGATTCTCAACTTGAATTTTCTGCCATTACAAAAGATGATAAAGAGATTATTCTTTTTGGTCTTGGTGCTATTAAAGGTGTAGGTGAAGCTGCCATTCATGCTATGCTTGAGGAGCGAGAGGAGAATGGGGATTATACAACGTTGCAGGATTTTGTAAATCGTATTGAACCATCTAAAGTAAACAAGCGTGTTATTGAGGCTATCATAAAATCTGGTGGTTTTGACAGGTATGGCTACTCACGTAAGGCGCTACTTGATCAAATAGAGCTCATTGTTGATACTGCGAAAAAAGCGAGTGAAGCAAAGAAAAATGCTGTAGGTAGTCTTTTTGGAGATGATGAGACGATTACAACTGTTGAGCTTACTCTCAAAAATGAGCCAGAGTATGAGCTTAAAGAGATTTTAGAGTTTGAAAAAGATACTTTAGGTTTTTATGTTTCAGGGCATCCAATGGATGAGTACCGCCAAGAACTTGAAGAACTCAACTATACACTTTCATCTGAAATAGAGAATATGAAAGATGGATCGTATGCTATATTTATTGGAAAAGTTGAAGAGATAACAAAAAAAATCTCTAAAAAAGGGAATCAGTTTGGTATTGTAAACTTAATGGATTTTCATGGAAATATTGAAATAATGCTTTTTTCTGACAAACTTGAGCAGCTCGAAGCCATGGATCTTGAAGAACCTGTTGCGTTTAAGGCGAGAGTTACCCATACAGATTTTGGTCCACGCTTTAATGTAACAAAAATTATGAAGCTTAAAGATGCTAAAAGAGAGACAAAAAAGGTAAAAAAAGAGATTCAAGAAGCACCTCCTGAACCTGTAAACTTGGCAGTGAGACTCTCTAATGATATAGATGTACTTGAAAAGCTCTATGGCATCATTAGACAAAATCCGGGGAACAGACCACTGCAAGTGACCATAGTCTCAAAACTCCATAATGTTGTCATAGACTCTTCTATACGTGTTGGTAGCCAGATAATAGGGGCACTAGAGGGGAATGAGTTTGTGGATGTACTTTAAAAGTTCACAGAAGGAAAGAGAAAAATGAACAAACAAGATTTTAACGAAGGGCTTTTAGGTTTTTTAGATGCTTCACCGACACCGTTTCATGCAACACAAAACATGGCAATGATGTTTGAAAATGCGGGATTTATAAAACTCGATGAAGTTGATAAATGGGAACTACAAGCAGGTGAAAAATACTATGTAACTCGTAATGACTCTTCTATCATTGCGTTTACATACCCAAAAACAGAGAAAAAATATGTAATGGTTGGTGCACATACTGATTCTCCCAATTTAAAACTCAAACCAAACGCAGTCATAAAAGAGCATGGTGTTGTAAAGTTTGGCGTTGAGCCTTATGGTGGTTTGCTTTTAAATCCTTGGTTTGATAGAGATCTTTCACTTGCCGGACGTGTGAGTTATCTTGATAATGAGGGTGTTGTACAAAGTGTACTTATAAATGTTGAAAAACCTATAGCTGTTATTCCTTCACTTGCCATACATTTAGATGATAAGGCAAATAAAGAGCGTACAATAAATAAACAGACTGATATTGCTCCTATTTTAACAACAAATGAAGATTTTGATCTTGATCTGTTTATAAAGTGGCAACTTGAGCGTAACGGTGTTGAAAATGTAAAGGCGATTTATGCGCATGAATTGAGCTTTTATGATACACAAAAGGCTGCGTTTGTAGGCTTACATAATGATTTTATAGCAAGTGCACGTTTAGATAATTTGCTCAGTTGTTATACTGCCATGGTAAGTATTTGTAGTATCGATGCAAAGAAGCCTATGCTTTTTATTGCGAGTGATCATGAAGAGGTTGGAAGTGATTCTGTAAGTGGAGCAGGGGGAAGCTTTTTAGAAAGTACTCTGAAGCGTATGTTTAGCGATTATGATGAGTATATGCAGATGGTACGCAGCTCTTTAATGATAAGTGCTGATAATGCACACGCTATCCATCCAAATTATCCTGCAAAACATGATGCACAGCATGCTCCTTACATTAATAAAGGTGTTGTTGTGAAGGTAAATGCAAACCAGCGTTATGCTTCAAATTCTGAAACAATCGCTGCGTTTAGAAAAGTTGCAGATGTGCTTGAAGAGCCTACGCAGACTTTTGTAACACGGAGTGATATGGGATGTGGCTCTACAATTGGCCCAATTACGGCTACCCGCATTGGTGTTGATACCATAGATGTAGGACTTCCAACCTATGCAATGCATTCTATCCGAGAACTTGCAGGAAGTGAGGATGCACATGCGTTATATAAAATCCTTGTAGGATTTACACTCTAAATGGCCTCAATTACACCACAAGAGCTCAATCTTCTCATAGAACAGACCTATAAAGTAGAAAATGAGTTTAATGAACTTAAAAGTTCCTATTCGCATTTGCAAGATACTGTTGAAAAAATAGTAGAGTTCCTTCCAAACGCAATATGGATTCTCAACAGTGATAACAGTGTCTTTTTACAAAACTCCTATGCGAGGGAGCTCTATAAACTGCTGAAAAAATTAGAGTATAAAGAAGAAGATTATGAGATAGAATTTGATGCACACTCCTATCTTGTAAAAAGCTCCTCTTACAAAGATAAGATTATGTTTAGTGTTACAGATATTACAGAACAAAAGCGTAAAGAAAATCTTGCTACAATGGGACAGATGGCAGCACATCTTTCTCATGAAATAAGAAATCCAATCGGTGCTATTTCTCTTATGAGCTCTACTTTGAAAAAACGTGTTATTGCTGAAAATATCCCTATTGTTGAAGAGATACAAAAATCTGTTGCACGGATTGATAGGATTATCAAAGCAACTCTACTCTTTTCAAAAGGGGTTGTCGCTAAAAAAGAGCAGTTTTTGTGGAGTGAATTACGAGATTCTTTAGATATGTCTATAAAGTATTATGACTATTCAAAAGAGATAACATTTCTTTTTCCTCAAGATGATTTTTCACTCTATGGTGATAAAGATTTACTTGAAATGCTCTTTTCAAATTTGATAATAAACGCAATAGATGCTATTGAATCTGATGACAACGAAGATGGAAAAATTGAGATTAAACATATTTGTGATGAGAAGAGGCATATATTTCAGTTTTTTGATACAGGTATAGAAATTACCAATAAAAAAGAACTCTTTGAAGCCTTTAAAAGTAGCAAGATTAAGGGTAATGGACTAGGGTTGATTCTTTCTAGGCAGATTGCCGAAGCACATAA
>CAYRVR010000006.1:11957-16198 GCA_964427835.1 uncultured Sulfurimonas sp.
GCATTCATGTCAATGACTGCTACTACTGCTATGGCGTATGACAAAAATCCGCCATTTAAGCTAGATAAGTTGACACCGTATGTTACCACGGATGAAGAAGGTAATACAATAAATGGGTATGAACCAAAAAATGATTACAATATATTTGTAAATTATGAACTTGGTATGCACTGTGTTGGTTTTAGTATGGATTACTGTTGTGTAATTCCTCCTTATAACTCTATTCAAGCGCAAGCTATTCGTGGAGGTAAACAAGGAAAACTTCCGAAGTTACTCTCTCCAGATGATGGTGTAAAACTGTACTACTATGTAAGAGATAACTCTTATAGTGAAGGGAACAAAATGAAATACTTTACTGTTCCTAAAGATGTTGATGGTGATGGTCACTTAGACTCAGCAAATGATAGTGTTTCTAACTATGTTTGGGAACACCTTTTTATTTATAAAGATCTTGAAGGTACAAAACCTAAAGGTGCAACAGAGAAAGATCGTTTACGTTTAGGAAGAGATCTTCCAATTAAAGTGGACTGTGGTCCTTCAAACATGCCTATGTCAGGTGGTTATTTGGTGTACGCTGGAAAAAATGGTGGAAATGTTGTATTTTCTGACACATTGGTACCAGCAGTAAAAGATGTAAAATTAATCCTAACATCTTCATATATTTGGGATGCACTTGGTCTGCCACTTACTGCGTTTAATGATAGCACAAGAAGAGGAACTATCCGTAGTGTTGATGAGACTGATTTCCAACCATTTCAGTACTCAACTGTAGAACTTCACACTCGTGATGGCCGTTCAAAACACACTAAAATGGGAAAAACTATTTCGTATTTTGGTACAAATCCTGTAGATATTCCAAACTGTTATGCATGTCACTCTAGAAATGGTAAAGCTGCACAAATGGCAAGAGATGAAGGGCTTAAATTTAGTGATAAAGAGTACAACTACTGGAAAGGGTATCCAGATGAGAGTGAGTATATGGCAAGACTTGCAGAAGGTTCAATCAATATTCTTTCACTTCATGATGCACACCATGGAACAACATTCTTAAGAGATTACAAACCGACTGCTACATTTAACAGATTGGGCAAAGTAGGTTTCGTAAACTGTACTGACTGTCATGGTGATAATGTTTCAGGAAACTTAAAAGAGCCTCGTGCAACTGCAACAGGATATAAAGCTGTTCATGCAAAACCTCTTAGTGAAGCGGTACATGGTTTCCACCTTGGTATGGTTCCAATGCCTGATGGTGCTGGTAGAAGTCAAGCGTGTCAAGCATGTCACCCAACACACTTTCAAAATCCTAACATGAATGATGATTCAAATCCATTCCGTGTAACAGATAGATATGGTGAAGGTAAATTCTCTAAAGGTGATATTAGAAAATCTGGTGGTGGTTGTTATGTACGTCGTGATGCTCACTCAAATCCTAATGCAAAACCTCCATTTTTCTTAAATAACTATGGTAAATGGCAATTGAAAAATGTTTCTCATACGGATGAACATGGAAAAGCTACAAAAGAGTTAAGAGGATTATACTGTACGAACTGTCATACAAAAATTGCTCAAGGGCTTCAAAATTATGACAACATTACACATGATTCAATCCAATCAGGTAAAACGTTAAGAAATAAATCACTCAAAGCAATGATTAAAGGTCTTACAAATGGTGATTCTAAAAAATTCGCTGCCTTAGCTGACCCTAAAGCAACAGGTGATAATGAAGTACTTATGTATTATCTAGACCATAAATCTGCTACTTTAGTGAAAAATGTTGGTAAAAAAGGTAAACTTGATCTGAAACCTTGGAATCATCCTAAAGGTGGAAAAGTACCGTATGCTGCTGCATCTGGTGGTAATGACTGGTGGTTAGCTGCTGCTGAACCTCATTGTGCGGATTGTCACTTGGCTCCATTTGTTGAGAGTGAAACTGGTGGGAAATATTTCCCAATTGATTTACCAAATAAATACTCTTTATTTAGATACTCAAAAGCACATGGAAACATAGCATGTCAATCATGTCATGAATCAGCGCATGGTCTGTACTCTACAAGATACGATGGTAAAGAACGTTCTGTTGATGTTACAACACACCAACAAGCATTACAGTATTCTCCAGATGGAAAATATGCTGGCCCTGTTACTTGTGCGACGTGTCATACAGTAAATAAAAAAGGTGTACCTTTACAACTTAAAGATACAAAATATGCAAATGATTACTGGGCTGCTGTTACTTTAGCTCACTTTATGAGAGAAGGTGACCAAAAATTATCTGTAGAAGAATTGGTGAAAAAATATCCATACAAAAAATCTACAAAAATCGTTAAAGACGGATGGAAATAATCTTTCGTTTTTCTTTACTCCTCCATCTGGAGGGGTAAATTTATTTGAGTAAAGGTATATTAGTATATATTTTTACTCAAGTAAGTTACTCTCTGTAAAACAATAATCAAGGAATTTAATTTTATGACGAAATATCTCAAACCCCTTTTAGTGGCATCAATTGTGAGTACAACACTCTCTGCTGAACTCATTACAACTTATTTTGATAAAGGTTCAAAACATATAAAAGCGCAAACTAATTATGCACTTGGTACACGTACTCCAACAAATGAAGGGGTAAAAGATGGTATTGAAAAAGTTTACTATGAAATGGGTCAGGTGGCTTATGTAGTAAATTATATAGATGGAAAACGTGATGGTATTATGACATGGTATGATAAAGAAGGAAAATTGCTTTCACAAACATCGTATAAAAACGGTAAGCGAGAGGGAAAAGATGTCTCTTACTACACAAATGGGAAAGTAAAATCAAGTGTGATGTATAAAAATGATAAAAAAGAGGGCTATGAAAAGCAGTATTTTGACAATGGTACATTAGCTTTAAAAGTTTTATATGTTCATGGTAAAAAAGAGGGTGAACAAAGAGAATATAATTATGACGGAACACTCTATGCTACTGTGCCATATAAAAATAATTATAAAGAAGGTGTTCAAAAATACTATGATGCAAAAGGAAATGTGGTAAAAACAGAAAAGTACAAACGGGATGTTTCTCAACGTTTTCAACAAGCATTACAAAAAAATGACACAGCTTATAAAAGAATTATAACAAATATAGATTTTAGTCCAAAATCTCCAAAATAGTACCAATTTTCGGTACTATTTATACACTCCATTAGCTTATTTTACATATAATAAATTTTGAAAGGAAATATTATGAAAAAAATCTTATCGTTCGCTGGTTCGATGAAAACAATGGCTGTTTTAATGCTGATTTTTGCTTTTTCTATTGGTTATGCAACCATAGTTGAAAATGATTTTGGAACAATGACAGCAAAGGCAGAAATATATAATGCCAAATGGTTTGAAATATTGTTGGGTTTACTTGCCCTCAATCTTATATATAACATTATACATTTTAAAATGTATACACTTAAAAAAGTACCTGTACTTATGTTTCATGTGGCTTTTTTAGTCATTCTTCTTGGTGCTGCTGTAACGAGATTTATGGGCTTTGAAGGAACCATGCATATTAGAGAAGGTATGACCTCTTCTACAATGCTCAGTTACAGTCCTTATCTTGTTATCAATGCACAAGATATGAAAAATAAAACGAGTTACTCTGAGGTTATGTACTTTTCAAAAAGAGGGGATAATTCATTTGAAAAATCCTTATCTCTTGATGGAAAAAACATAGATGTAAAGCTAGTAGATTATATTCCTAATGCGGTAGAGTCTCTAGTAGCAGATAAAAATGGCCATGCTATTGTGAAGCTTATGGTGACAGGTGGCGGTTCTGGAAAACCTGTGGCTATTGATGATGGAAATTACTATGATGCAGGTAATTTTGTGTTGGATTTTAATTCAGGCAAAACATTTGATAAGCCAGTAGTACATTTATTTGTTGAAGGTACACAGTTATATATGAAGCATGATATGAAATTTTCATATATGAAAATGGCTGATCGCTCAAGTGGAGAACTTGCAGCAAATGACCATGAAAAATTGAACAAACGTGTCTTGTACCGTACTGATATGGGTGGCTTTGTACTTAGAGATTTTATGCCTCATGCGAAGAAAAAACTTGTAAGTAGTGAAAGTATCGCTGCCAATAGTCGTATGAAAATGAATGGTAGTGGTGTTGATGCTTTTAAATTCCTTGTTGATGTTGATGGTAAAAAAGAAAATATGTACGTTTACTATCAAAAAGGTATTCTTGCAGAGCCTAATGCTGTTGC
>CAYRVR010000006.1:16298-35573 GCA_964427835.1 uncultured Sulfurimonas sp.
TCTTATGATAGAGATGAAAAAGGTACTGTGCTTTCTGTAAACCATGATCCAGGAACATTACCAACGTATATTGGCTACACTATGCTAGCAATTGGTATGTTTTGGGTACTTTTTTCAAGAAAATTCAGATTTGCTAAATTATCAGAAAAAGCGAAAAAAGCTGCTCAATGTAAAATTGTTCCAGCTTTATTGGGTGTAGCTCTTCTCTTTAGTGTAACACCTTCTCATGCAGACAATTTAGATCCTGCAATTAAAACTATTTTATCTTTTGATAAAGCGCATGCCCAAAAATTTGGGCAATTAATTGTGCAAGATACAAAAGGGAGAATGAAACCTATAGACACACTCTCTATGGAAATACTTGCTAAACTTCACAGAAGTGCAAGTTTACAAGTAGGTGATAAAGAACTTACTCCAAATCAGGTAGTATTAGGAATGATGATACGTCCTGATATTTATAGAGAAGTAAAACTTATTAGAACAGGTGATTCTCGAATAAATAATCTCATAGGTGCGAGCAAAGATGCAAAATATGTCTCTTTCTCACAGTTTTTTAATGATCCAATTAATATCCGTGGGTACAAGCTTGCTTCACTTGTAGATGAAGCTGCGCGTAAAGCTCCAAAAGATAGAAATAAACTTGACAAAGCAGCTCTGAAAGTTGATGAAAAAGTCAATGTTGTTTATATGGTTTTTACGGGTTCTTTATTGAAAATTTGGCCAAAACCAAATGATGCTAACAATAAATGGTTTGCTACAATTGATGCTTTACAAAAGTTTACACCAGAAAATGCACAAAAGGTAAAAGAACTTGCTTTAACGTATTTTACAAATGTTGATGATTCTCTTAAAAGTGGAGATTGGAGTAAAAGTAATAGTGCACTCGATGCAATAGCAGCGTATCAGAAAAAATATGGTGCGGCTGTCTATCCTTCTAGTACGAAGATAAAAGCAGAAATTTTTTACAATCATTTAAATATATTTGAAATTTTATGGCCACTTTACTTTATTTTAGGTTTTATTCTTTTGATTTTGAGTTTTATTAAAATTTTAAAACCAAAATTTGAAATGTCAAAAATTACAAAAGCATCTCTCTTTTTACTAGGTGTTTTATTTGTCGCACATACTGTAGGGCTTGCTTTACGCGGTTATATTTCAGGACATGCCCCATGGTCAAATGGTTTTGAATCAATGACATATATCGCATGGGCAACAGTGCTTGCAGGATTTATTTTTTCAAAACAATCTCCCATTACTTTGGCATCAACGTCAATTTTGGCGGGGCTTATTTTGTTTGTAGCGCATTTAAGTTGGATGAACCCACAAATCACAAACCTTGTGCCTGTTTTACAGTCTTACTGGCTTGATATCCATGTTTCTATGATTACGGCATCGTATGGATTTTTAGGGCTTGGTGCTTTACTTGGTTTTATAACCTTACTCCTTTATATTGCGTTAAATGAGACAAATAAAGAGCAAATTACACTCTCTATTAAAGAGCTTAATGCCATCAATGAAATGAGTTTACTTATTGGTCTTGTAATGATTACAGTTGGAAACTTCTTAGGTGCTGTTTGGGCAAATGAGTCTTGGGGACGATACTGGAGTTGGGATCCAAAAGAGACATGGGCACTTGTGACTATTTTAGTATATGCTGTTGTAGTGCACTTACGATTTATTAAAGCTATTTATAATGATTTTAATTACAGTATGATTTCACTTTTAGCTTTTACATCAGTACTTATGACCTATTTTGGGGTAAATTACTATTTGGCTGGAATGCACTCTTATGCTAAGGGTGACTCGGTTCCGATCCCTGATTTTGTGCCTTTAACATATACAATTGTCTTTTTGACAATAGCATTGGCAATGATGAAGGATGTGAAATTTACTATTGCACATGCAAAAAATCATGCCGTGCTTGCTGTTATTTTTATGATTTTTCAAGGTGCAAATGTATATGCAACGTATCATAGTGGTAAACCTACTTATGTGCTTATAGCTGGTATTGCTGTGGAATTCTTCTTATTGTATGTTTTTGCAAAAATGTATCAAAAAATGACAAAGCAAAGTAGTGAAGTTTCAAGGGTTTAGTAAAAAAACACTTCCATTTTTAGAGGCCATTCGTTGTAATAACAACAAAGAGTGGTTCGCTGCTCACAAGAGTGAGTATGAAAATCTTATTTTACATCCATCTCGCGAGTTTGTCGTAGAGATGGGTGAACATCTTCAGGCTTTAGAGCCAACTATAAACGCAGTCCCTAAAATAAATAAATCCCTTTTTCGTATTTACAGAGATACGAGACGAATGGGAGCAAATAAAGAGCCTATAAAGTCACGTATAGGTATTATTTTTTGGCAGGGCAATGCAAAAAGATTACAAAGCTCCGGATTTTATCTCCATTTTTCTCCTGATGAACTTTTTGTAGCTGTTGGTGTGCGATGGTTCGAAAAACCTATGCTTGATGCCTATAGAAAATATATACAAGATGATGCTAAACGCAGCGAGTTGCAAGAGATTCTCGATACTATTGTATCTAAGGGTTATTCAGTTATAGATAAGGGTTATAAACGTTATCCTCGTGGATTTGATAAGAGTATGTCAAATGTCGATTTAAGTCTCTACAAGGGAATGGCAACGTATGGAGTTTTGGATCCTCATCTTATAGAAGATGGTGAAAAACTCATTGAAAAACTCTATACCATTTATGAAGATATGCTGCCTCTACAACAATTTATGTATGAGGTAAGTTTGCGGGTAGAACATGAATAATATTTTCAACTACACACTTCCTGCAATAGATAGTGAAAATTTTACGACACTTTTAGAAGATAAAAATGTAAAAATAAAACGTATCGTAAGTAATACCCTCAAAACACCCCAACATTTTGTGCAAGATGAAGATGAATGGGTAGTTGTTCTCAAAGGTTGCGCAAAATTAGAAATTGATGGTATAGTACATAAATTAAAAGCAGGGGAGAGTTGTTTTATTCCTGCAAAGACAAAACATACATTACTAAAAACAAGGCAGGTCGTTGTATGGCTTGCAATATATATACAGTAGGGGAAAGAGTGAAGAAAGAAGCGATAATACTTCTCAATATGGGTGGACCAAATAATCTTAATGAAGTAGAGATGTTCTTAAAAAATATGTTTGCAGATAAAAATATTCTTACGATGAAGAGTAATTTAGTACGTAAAATGGTTGGTGGACTCATTGTCTTTAATCGTGCAGAATCTTCACAAGAGATATATAGAGAACTTGGTGGTAAATCACCTATAGTCGGACATACAAAAAAACTTGTTGCAAAATTACAAGAGCGAGTTGGAGAGGGTTGTGTAGTAGATTTTGCGATGCGTTATACACCTCCTTTTGCTACAGAGGTCATTGAGCGTTTGGAAAGTGAAAATATTGATAAAATATATCTGATTCCTTTATACCCTCAGTTTTCTACCACTACAACGAAATCGTCATTAGAAGATTTTGAAGAGGCATACCATAAAAGTGGTGGCAATGCATTGCTTATAGAAAAAAAGCATTTCTTTGAAAATGAGAGTTATAATAAAGCTGTTATACAACGCATAAAAGAGGCTGTAGGAGATGCAATTTATCGTGATTTTGATATTATTTTCTCTGCACACGGATTGCCCCAAAAAATTGTAGATGCAGGTGATGTATATGAGAAGCATATCAATCGCCATGTGGCAATTTTAAAAGAGATGATGGAGCATGAAAATATGGATTTTCATGATGTACATCTTGCATACCAGTCAAAAGTAGGTCCGCTTGCATGGTTGCAACCCTCACTTGAAGAGAAGTTAAAAACAGTACGTAACAGGGGAGTTGTTATTTTTCCTATTGCGTTTACTATTGACAACTCTGAGACTGACTTTGAGCTTGGAGTTGAGTACAAAGAGATAGCAGAAGAACTTGGTTTTAAAGAGTATAGAGTCTGTAAATGTCCTAATGATAGCGATTTATTTGTAGATGCTTTAGTAGAAATTTATGAGAAGATGCAATAATGAAAAAAATAGTTATATTTGACATGGATGGAACGCTCATTGATTCAAAAAAAGATATAACGATTTCTATAAACTACGTCCGAAAAGTCAATCATAACTTAGAACCTTTGAGTGAAGAATTTGTAGTAAAAGCTATAAATACGCAAGAGAGAAATCTAGCAAAACTTTTTTATAATACAGATACTTATGAAATAAAAGATAGAGTACTCTTTGAAAAACACTATAAAGAGCAGTGTATCGAAAATCCTTATTTGTATGAGGGTGTTTTGGAGTTATTAGAGACTTTAAAAGCAGATGGAGTAAACCTCTCTGTTGCGACAAATGCACCAACTCTTTTTGCAAAGACTATGCTTGAACATTTAGAGGTTGCGTCTCTTTTTGATGTCATTATTGGTGCAGATGAAGTCAAGGAATCAAAACCGAATCCAGAGATGCTTTTACGAATTTTGCAACACTATAATTATGATGCTACAAAAGATGAAGCATGGATGGTTGGTGATAATTCAAAAGATATGCTTAGTGCAAAGAATGCTGGCATTAAAGCAATTTTTGCGGCATGGGGTTTTTCAGCGCATGGCGAACATTCACTTGTTGTAAAAGAGCCAAAGGAGATTTTATGTTTGATAGCGACCTGCTAATAGCATTTTTTGTGATGGCGCTCCTTTTTATACGACAAATAATGATTCTAAAAGAGGCACATAAAATTAACTATGCACCTCTTATTTTAGGTATTGGTGCGATTGGTTCTATTACACATTTTATGCTCCACCCTGATAGTAGTGATCATGTACTTATTTTGCGAGAGTCTCTTTTTCCAATGCTTGTTGCAATTATTTTATATGTTATTATGAATATTCTACATCAAACGCAGCTCTCATTTGATGCACGTAAAAGAGAAGAATTGAGTGTTGTTTTAGCTCAGGAGATTACAGGATTAAAGAGTTTTATAGTTGAACTTGAAAATCGAATGGCTACTGCACAGCAGCAGACACTCCAAACGCAGGAAGAAGTTCGCAATAAATTTGTTGAAGATATAGCTGCTCTTAGTACAATAGAAGCAAATCAAAAGAACTTTTTCGAGAAGTTGTCTCAAGTGGAAGTATGGCATGATGATGTAAAAAAATCATTTGTATATTTTAGTGAAGAACAGCTTCCAAAACTTGATGATGTAGTACATAAACATATAGATATTTTACGTATTTCGGAAAAAGACCATTATAACAAACTCCAAGAATTACTTAAAAAAGCAGTTGAAAGTCGGTTTGGAATTGCTGATGATATTGCTCAATTACATCAAAAACTCGATCAATTAAAGATGCTTGCAAAAAATATTTCAAATGATATTGTTCGAGAATCAACAGCTGAACTTAGCGATGTTGTAAAAGATTTTGAATCAGAGATGCTATTACTAAAATCAAATGCGGGTGTTGTAAGTACCTCATTGCATGAGAGTGAAACTACACTTTCACATATCCGTTCACAAAGTGAGCTTATTATGAAACAGATGTTACTCTCTTCAAAAAAGATGGATGAGATTACGGACAAAAGTAGTAATACAGCAGAATTTTTGCACAGTTTTGAACTTTTGTTAGATGATGTAGAAAAGACGAAGAGAGAGTATATGCAAGTACAGATGCAATTGAGTGAACTTATAAACAACTTTTCTATTGAGAGAGATGAAAATTTTACACAACTCTCTCAAAAAATAGATATGGCTTTAAAAGAGTTACAAGAGCAATTAGAACAATATAAAGAGAGTGTGCATGCAAAGACAACGCTCCTTGCAAAACAGGCACAGGTACAAAATAGCTATTCAAAAATAGACAAATAAGAAATACAAATAAAAATTATATAATTATATTATAAGAAAATTTAATTTTCTTTAATAAAAATGTGATATAATAATACATATAAGTAACAATTATAAGGAAAATTTATGAAGAGAAGAGATTTTTTTAAAACTTCTATCGCTGCTTCAGCTGCAATTTTAGGTTCTACATCTTTAGCTGCGGGTGAAACACACCAACCAAATGAAACTAGAAAAGTATCGAAATATGCTTTTCCTGAAAAAAGACCGCTCATTACATACTCTGATAGACCGCCTCTACTTGAGACTCCGCTATCTGTATTTACGCAAGAGTTTACACCTAACGATCAATTCTTTGTACGCTGGCATTTACCGGATATTCCAACACATATTGATCCTGACACGTACACAATTCACATTAATGGTTTAGTAAAAAAAGAGTTGAAAATTTCCATAAAAGATCTGAAAAATGATTTTGAACAAGTTGAAGTAAACGCAGTAGTTCAGTGTGGAGGAAACAGCCGTTCTGCATTTACGCCTATTCCTGGTGGTATCCAGTGGGGTAGTGGTGCAATGGGATGTGCAAAATGGAAAGGTGTTCGATTAAAAGACATCTTGGACAAAGCTGGACTTATGGAAAATGCAAAATGGATAGGTTTTAACGGGCTTGAAAAAGCTGCATACTATAAAACACCTAACTTTGTGAGAGAACTTGAACTTGATGAGCTTGATGATCATGTTATTGTGGCTTATGAAATGAATGGTGAAGATTTACCATACTTAAATGGGTATCCACTGCGTTTAGTACTTCCTGGTTATTACTCTGATAGTTGGGTGAAAATGTTGAGTAACATTACAGTGACAGATAAATATAAATCTCTTTTCTTTATGGATAAAGCGTATAGAGTACCTGATAATGAATGTGAATGTGAAACACCAGATAATAAAGTGAAAAAAACAAAACCTATTACAGTTATGAATGTGAAATCAGTCATTGGTTATCCTGAAAATGGTGCAAATATTTTTCATAATTCTGAAGTAGTTGTACGTGGTGTTGCATGGGATGGTGGATATGGTATCCATAAAGTTATGGTTTCTATTGATGATGGTAAAACATGGGAAGAAGCACAACTTAAAGAAGACCTTGGACGCTATGCCTACAGATCATTTAGATACTCATTTAAACCAAAACAATATGGAAAATTGAACATTATGTCAAAAGCAATTAATGCTCTTGGTGAAGAACAACCACTTTCAAAAGATATTGGTTGGAACCGCGGTGGATACAAATATAATGGTATTCAGGTTGTGAATGTAGAAGTAGTATAAGGATAGCATAGATGAAAAAAATAGTATTATTAACAGCATTGTCGGTTGGAGCGCTTTTTGCACAAGTGAAAGAAAATGTTGAAGTTCCATATATACCATTTGAGGTAAAAATGGGGAAAGGTTTTGACACTGTTCAGGCAGATTGTTTAATGTGTCATTCATTTGGGTATATCATTAACCAAGGTCCTCAGTCAAGAAAATTTTGGCGTGGAAAAGTGGAAAAAATGATCAATGAATTTAAAGCACCAATTAGTAAAAAAGATGCAAAAATTATTGAAGATTACCTTAGTGAAAACTATGGAAACGGTAAATAGCACTACACTACTTTAAAAGGAAGGGGAGTTATTTTTCTCCTTTTCTTATTCTCTCCTAATAAAATTTACATATTGCTATAGCATAGAAATATCTTGAAGTTATGATACAATATTGTAATAACTTTAAGAGTAAGGAGAAAATATGAAGTGTAATATAAAACTGATTTTACTATCTATGGTGACTTCAATGGTGCTTGTTGGTTGTGGTGAGGGTTCAAGTTCTTCGACAACAACGCTACAAAAAACAGAAAAAGTACAAGAAAATATAGTTCCGACAGTCAAAGCGAAACTTCCGAATTCTTCAGATATATCTTACTCTGATCTATTTAAAGTGCTCGATAACTCAAATAAAACAGCTATGATTACTGATGCCTTTAGTGTAGAGGGATTAAAAGTAGTATGTGGTACTGATGAAATTAAAAGTGATAAATATGGTATGTTCACATGTGATACACTTCCATTAAGTGTTTATATTGGTAATATAAAATTAGGAGAACTCTCAAAAATAAACAAAGACAGAATTATTTATACCCAAGATTTACTCCATATTTCTCGTGCTGCAACCATGCATCCTGATGTTACAAAACTTTCTGTACTTTTACAATCATTAGATGAAAATGGTGATGTAATGGATGGTATAGACATTACACAATCAAGTGTTGATATTTTAAATCAGGATCTAGCGAACTTTAAAACAATTCAAGAATTAACGCTGGATGATATTAATAATGCAGTTAATGATGTAATAGCGACAAGAAAAGCTAATGATGCAAACTTGAGTATGGTAAAAGTGAGTGCACATGATGCACAAATCGCACTCACTAGCGCTCTTGCAAATACTCCTGCAAGAGCAGTTGATGCTACAGCATATAGATCAATTGCTCAGTAACTTAGCGCAGTAAAAGAGCAACTAAAACTAAGTTTACAAGTGTCATTACTGTAAAGCCAACCCTGTAAAAGAGAATGGGATCCCTCTCTATAAGTGAGCTATTTTCGTTAAAATAGGGTTTTACTTTTTCTGGATGTGTGAGTTCGTACATCATTTCCGAATAGTGCTCATAACGCTTTTCTTTTTCCCTAGCTATTGAGCGGAGTATAACACTCTCAAGCCATTTTGGAATGTTTGCATTATATTTACTTGGTCTTTGTGGCTCCTTAAAAGAAGGATTTGTAAAAGGTTCAATCTCTCCATAAGGATATTTTCCAGTAAGAGCAATATAGAGCGTAACACCAATAGAAAAAATCTCACTTGTTTCACTGATTGCTTCTCCTTGAAATCGTTCTGGTGAGAGAAAACTTGGTGTTCCTGCACTTGAACTTGTTGAAAAAACTTCTGTAACATTCCCAAAATCAATAATTTTAAATTGTAGTTTTTCTTGCTCATCTTTTATAACCATAATATTGTGCGGTTTTATATCGCCATGTACGAGGTCTCTTTTAATGAGGTACTCTCCCATCATTAAAAGGGTGCGTCCTAACTCAATGGAATCCTCGACCGTTAATTGGCGTTTGTTAAGATATGCATCAAAATTTTCACCCTCTATATACTGTAGAACATAGTAACGCATTGTTCTGTTTTTTGGAATGACAGCTTTTGGAAAAAATTTTGCTTTGAGCCGTTTTGCATTCCACGCCTCTTTTACAAAAAGATCAACTAAACCTGGATCGTCAATAGCTTCAACAGGGGGAAATTTTAAGACGTAGCGTTTATTTTTTTTCTTGCAAAGCCATGTTCTTTTGTTCTGTATAAGAGATTTTTCTAGTAAGTAGCCATCAATTATTTCTCCCTCTTTAAGGGTTTGTGGAATGATAAGCTCAAGTTTTTTGAGTATTTCTCTCTCATCAACTTTGAGTATTTCAAGGACAACAGCGGTTGTATCATCAGGAAGTTTATCATCTGTGAGAGTACTTGCTTTTTTAACAAGTGCTGAAGCACCACCAATTTTGAGCTGTTCTACTATGGTTTCATTGTCAAGAACGTTGTAGAGACCATCGCTACAAAGTAAAATTTTATCATTTTGTTTGACGGTATTTTCAAAATAGTGAATTTCTACCTCTTTGTCTATACCAATAGCTTGCGTAAGAACATTTTCATATCCCTCTTCATCCATAGCATGATCATAAGAAATTTGATTGAGTTCATTCTCACGAAAAATATAAACACGGCTATCTCCGACATTAGCTCCATAAAGTCTATTTCCAACAATGACAACTAAGGCAAGGGTGGTTACAAGTTCACTGCTCTCATAATTGAGCTGTGATTCTTGGTATAAAATAGAATTTATGGAAGTAATAAAGTTTTTTATAGACTTTTCAATGCTCCAGCTTTTTGGGCGTATTTTAAAGTTATTTATGAGGTACTCAGCTACTCTTTTAGCAGCTTCTGCACCATGATCAGCACTTCCTACACCATCACAAACAATGCCGACAGTGATGTTTCCCATATTTTTTACGACATAAAAATCATCACCGGTGAGCTCTTTTCCCTTTGCAAGTGAAAATCCAGAGCTTTTTATATTTTGTGAGGGCATAGTGTATCCTTTTAGAGTGCTATAAAGTCTGTTAATTCAGAAAAAACAACAGCACGTTTTTCTTCAGATTCGAGCATTTTGTGTACTAAAGCTGCAATGTTGTCATCAATTTGAGGGTCTATTTTCTTTAAATCAATCAGTTTTTCTCGTGGATTCTCATTTGTAAACCTGTTGTAGGCACTGTATGGTTCTTGTTTTGAGAGTTGATAGTAGAGTTTTCTACCAAGTTCAAAGATTTCAAACTCTTCATTTTTTCCTGTTTTTGAAAAGGAGTTTATATGAAGAGAAGTTTCAATGTTTTTCGCACGTAAATAGGCTTGCAGGCGCATATAAAATCCTATGTATGCCGCAGAATATTCTCGTAAAACTCTGTCATGAAAATCTTCAAATGATTCATGTGTGTTGCGTAGTTTTTTATACTCTAAAACAAGTGTTTCTACATAAAAACGTGCAAAACGCAGTGGTGCAGATTTGATAACAGTATAACCATTTTTGCCATCACTGACTATTTTTCCACCAAGTGTGATATGGACACCATCTTCCGTTTTTCCATCGACTTTTGCTTTACATCCTTCAAACCCAATGTCTGCTATTTCATGTGTACCGCACCCTTTTACACAGGCTGACCAGTAAAGTCTTATGCGTCCGTTTTCAAGAGGGACTGCGTTTGTGAGGTACTCTGACATGGCAATAGCATCACGTTTATTTTCAATAACACCAAAGCTACAGTGTTCTGTTCCTGCGCAGGCAATGAGATTATTTAGGTATGGAGAATTAACGTTTTTATACTCTGAGAAAAACGCATCTTTTAAAAGTGCTTGAGTATCTGTAACACCTAAAATATAGAGGTTTTGCTCAACACTTAAACGCAGCTCACTATTTCCAAACTCTTCACTGAGAGCCGCAGCTTTTATCATTGCGCTACCACTAAAAATTCCAGAAGGTACAACAACCTGTACACCAAAACTACCATCTTTGAGCTGGACTTTACCTTGCTGCGTTTCATGAGCATTTCGCGTTGTAAGTGTCTCACCTGCAGTTGCAAACTCTATGCCTGCTCTTTGACGGATTGCCTCTGATATAGTAGGCATGCCTACGGCGTCTATTAAAAAATGGAGTCTATTTTTGTTACGATTATCTCGAAAACCGTACTCTTTAAAAATATTTGTAAGTGCGTCAAAGGCTGCTAAAACTTCATTTTCGTTTGCTAAAAATATATCTGCATTTTTGGCAATAAGTCCTACTTTTCCACCCAAGTAAAGGTTGTATCCATATACACCATCCTTTTGTGCCAATACAAAAGAGGCATCATGCCCAAAAATATTACATCGATTAGCAGTTGAACCTGTTATAGCAGTATTAAATTTTCTTGGAAGTGTTGAGATCCATTGGGGATTAAAAAGAAACTTTTCTTGGAGTTTTTTTAAAAGATTAAATGAGGGGAGTATTGTGTCAAATCCACGCTCATCAAAAGGATCTGTTACAATATTTCTAAAGTTATCTACCCCAGTTTGGTATGCATTTAGTCCGACTGCCTCAAGTTGGCTTAAAACAGCTGGAATATCTTCAATGTGAAGATAACGGAATTCAACTTGAGCACGTGTTGTAATGTCTATGTAGTCTTGACCATACTGTTTTGCAATATTTCCAAGTGCTTTTGCCTGTGTGGCATTAAGGTGACCACCGGCAATACGTACACGCATCATAAACTGTTTTGGAGTAAGACCATCTTTGTCATAAATACCAAAACATTTTAAAAAATACTTTTTGTCCTCATCGGGTATGGAATCATACCCTTCTTGTGCGTACTTACCTATTTGCTCGAAAGCTTCCATAGGATTTTTAAGCTCTTTTACTTTTTCAATTTTATTGAGCTTTTTACTACGCGCTACTTTTGCTTCTTCTAAAGTCATACTCACCATCTATTCCTTAATTTATATTCTTCCACCAGCAGCTACACCCCAGGTAGTTCTCCATCTTGTTTTTACCATGGAAAGACCTATGATTGCTACTACAACAACAGCTGCAAAGATTAAAAAACCTTCTGTATAGCCATTGAATGCACCTTTTGACCATCCGAGTGTTTTAATGAGTGCTGTACCACCCAATCCACCGGCACAACCAACGAGTCCCGTCATTATACCAATATCTTTACCAAATCTTTGAGGAACAAGTTGGAAAACTGCACCATTTGCCATACCAAGGTTTGCCATAATTAAAAAGAGTACTAATATAGCCACATAAAACGGTAATTGCACAAGTGCTGTTAGTGTTACTAAAAGTGCCACTGCTCCATAAAAGAAGTAGAGTGCTTTTACCCCACCGATTTTATCTGCAATATTTCCACCCACAGGACGAAGAACTGCACCTGCAAAGATTGTAAGTGCTCCAAAATACCCTGCAATTACTTTTACATTTGGCTCATTAAAGACATTGATACCAAAACTACTCATATCTGCTTGGTACGTATTCATAAGATAGACTTTCATGTATCCTGCAAAACCAACAAATCCACCAAAACTTACAGCATAGAAAAGGTTAAACCACCAAGTATCTTTGTCACCTAAGAGTTTAATATAATCTTTTACTTTTTTAGGACGTGGTGTATAGATCTCTTTTGGAGCATCTTTTGCTAAGAAAAGGTAAGCGACAAATACTACAATCGCCATAGCTGCACCAACGCCAAAAACAGAGTACCATCCATAGTATTGGGCAATTTTTGGTGCAAAGAGGAAGTCAAGTACAACACCAATATTTCCAGCTCCTGCAATACCTAAAACAACACCTTGAAGTTTTGGTGGATACCATTGTCCAGCTTGTGGAAGAGCCACGGCAAATGAAGCCCCTGCAAAACCAAGACCAAGTGCTACAAGAAGTAAAACATTATAAGTAATACTATCACCCATAATGTAAGCAGTTATTAATGATGCAATAACGATTGCTTGTGAAATAAGTGCTGTGATTTTCGCTCCAAGTTTATCAACACCAAAACCGAGTACAATTCTTAAAATTGCTCCAGAGAGGATAGGAAGTGAAAGCAGTGTTGCCTTTTGTCCTGCTGTAATAATAAATCCATTTTTTGCCAATGCCTCTGCTATCTCAGTTGAGAGGGGTCCTAACATGGTCCATACCATGAAACTCATGTCGAAATATAAAAATGCCATAAAAAGAGTAGGAAAGTGTCCTTGCCCTTTGAGTGCTTTGAAGTTTGCCATTTATCGTGCTCCTGTTAAATTGATGTAAGAATTATAATATAAATCATAAGTGAAGAGTATATATTTTTGATTAAAAAATAATCAATTGAAAAATTACATGTGATTAATTATTATACAACTTCTTGTCTACATTTTAAATTTTATTGATATATATCAAGTTTTAAACTTTTTCTATTCTATACAATTCTTTTATATTAACTATAAGGAGAAGAAAATGACATTTACAAACTCAGCTGAGTTGTTGTCTTTTCATTGGGTTGCATATACAATTTATGCAGCAATGATAATATCTGTTGTTGCATGGTTTGGATATAACCTGACAAAAAAGGATGCAAAATCAGTTTTTCGTATACCATTTTATTGGTATATGGCGTTTTTGGTGGCAGGGGGTGTTGGCCATCATATATTTACGTACAATACTATACCATGGGTATCACAAGATATAGATAGACACAACATTAAGCCAGATGCAAAGTATGAATTTGAGGTAGAAAATCATAAATGGATTGGACTTCCTAAACAGATTGTTATTCAATGTGGGCAAACAGTTGAGTTTGATGTACATAGTAGGGATTTGGTGTATGGATTTGGACTTTTTCGTCAAGATGGTTCTATGGTTATGCAGATGCAAGTAAATCCGGGAACAGATGTAAATGGAATTTTGGCATCAAATGACATTTTATGGACATTTAACCATAATGGCGTGTTTGATTTAACATCAACGGAATATTCAGGACCAGACCAATATAGCGAGGATGGAAAAGATTTGATGTTGGTGAAAAACTTAGTAAAAGTAGTAGGCTGTAAAGATAACGGAGGCATCCAATGAGTTATATAAATACATTAGTAAATGGTACAAATTTTGACCATAAAGGATTGAATGCGCTGCAAAAGGTGACACTGCGTTCAGTTGTAATGGCATTTTTATTTTATGGGCTTGTTGCGATTGAAGGTATGATTATGCGTATGGTTGAGGTAGGGCATGTGCCGGGGAATCCACTTCCAAATATGTTCTTTCATCCAGCGCACTTCTTTTCTATTATGACAGTGCATCCAATTGTTGGTATTTTTGGTTCTACCTATCAGTTGGTATTTGGTGCTTTTACATTTTTAGTACCTTATTTGACAAAAAAACCACTCTATAGTGTGAAGTTGGCAAATGCTACATGGCTTTTAATTACCATAGGAACGGCATTAGCATGGATTGCTGCGTTTGTATGGCAATATGCACCGCTTTATACACTCTACTGGCCACTTCCAGCAGATACACATCAGTTTAAAGTTATTGGTGGGATTGTATTTATTGTTGGTGTTGCTTTAATTATGGTGGGAACACTTGGATTTATTTATAACATCTATGCAACTATTTTTGCACGCGTTGGAATTCATAAAAATAAAACAACCAAAGAGCTTTTAATCTCTGGTTTTGGGATTGATGGATTTTTAAACCTCATAAACAAGTTGCGTGGAAAACAACCATACACAAAAGAGCCAGCACTTGCACTGCCTGTTGTGGCAATCTTTCGTGGTACGGTAGATACATTTTTGGATGCTTTGGTTATTTTAGGAACGGGTGTTTTAATCTTAGTCTATTTGGTTTTTGATGCAAGCGGACATGCCTTGGATGTTACTGCAATTGATTCACTTTTATATAAAAACTTCTTTTGGTGGGGACTTGACCTTGTTGCTGATGGGCTTGTGCTTATCTATGTTGCTGGTTCATGGTATCTGCTTGCTACACTTATTACTGGGCAAAAACTTTTTATGGAAAATGTGGCTCGTGCTGCGTTGATGCTTGAGTTGTTGGTTTCATGGATGGTTTGGTCACACCACCTTCTTGGTGATCAAGGACAACCTGAGATGATGAAACTTATCTCTGGTGAGATGGTTACTGCGTTTGAGTTACTCACGCAAGGGTTGGCACTTTTTATTACACTTGTAACACTTTGGAAAGCGCGACCACTTAAAATGACTATGGAGTTAAAATACCTTCTTGGTGGATTGGTAGGTTTTGGTTTGGCCGTTCCAGCTGCGATTATTCAAGCAGATATGGGGATGAATAGAGTTTTACACAATACGCAGTGGATTATCGGTGCACATGTGCATATTGCTTTAATTGTTGGTCTTTATATGACACTTTATAGTGCTGTCTATGTTATGTGGCCACTGCTTACGAACAACACAAAGGTTTACTCACATAAACTCTCAAATGCACACTTTTGGTTACACCTTATAGGTGGTATTGGCATGGGTGCATTCATGGGAATGGCAGGGCTTGATGGAATGTTGCGTCGTCACTTATATGTTGATGGACAGTTTAATCCAGATATGATTTTTGCTGCAATGTTTGGAAGTATGCTGCTTATTGCGTGGGCAATATTTTTATATAACATTGTTATGTCTGTGGGTATTAAAGGATTGATTGGTATCTTTTTACCGGCAAAAGATAAAACTGCCTCTTTTGGTTTAGAAGAGCATATAGAACCTGCAGATGATCCTGCGTTTGCAGATGCATAAAAGTCTAGAATTTTCTAGACTTTTGAGGTATTAAAATGATAAATTTACAACGAGTTGCTTATGAGATAAAAACTGTAGGTCTCTATGATTTGGTTTTACAAGATGCGCAAAGATTTGCAAAAAAACAGAGACTCACGCAAGAGGAGATTTTGCAAATCTTACAAGAGTATCCTGAAGTTTTACAAGATTATATGCAGACAAATGTTGAGTATAATCTCAGCAATATCCATCTCAAAGATATAGAAGTAGAAAATTTAAAAGATGAGTGCAAGCAAGAGGCACAAAAGGTCAATGAGAATTTGGCACAGTTGCGTGAGCTTGAAAAATATACGCTTGATTTTGAGCAGAGTGCCACACTTGTTATCATCTTTTCAATTGAGTTTTTTGTGCTTTTTTCGGTGCAGTACTTCATTGTACTACTGAATTTAAAAGCGTGGCAGTGGTGGATATATGGTGTTTTTGCTTCAAGTGTTGCTGTTGCCTACTGGTATGGGAAAAAACAGAGCAGACTCTATGCAAAAAACAGAGAGAAATATGATGCACTCTACATCCAAACACTCAAACTTTTAGAGAATCTTGAAGAGAGAGGCTGCATAACAAAGAGTGAACTTTTAATAGCAGAGTGTGAAGAGCATGTTTAAGCCCATAGAAATAAACTACCAATGGAACGAAGCATTGGCACTCAAAACAAGTAAACTCTACTATGACTATGATATGCGTCACTCAAACAAACGCTATGTAGGATGGTTTTTTGTTGGGCTTGTGCAGTTTGGAATTGTGGGTGCCCTTAAACATAACAGTTATGGTCTGCTCTATCTCTCTACTTTTTTAGTGCTCTACTGGTACTATGGAAGATGGTATTTACGAAAAAGAATGCTTTTGCAGTTTTATAAAAACAATATGGCTAAAGATTTAGCAGTGCATTTTACACTCAAAGAAGATGGACTGTACGGGCAGGGGAAAACAATTTTATGGGATGATATTTTAAAAATTATTCCTTTAGAAGAGGGAATTTTGGTGCAGGGCAAAGAAGAAGCACTCTTTTTTGAGAAGAGCGCTTTTGCATCAAACGCAGAGCAAGAGAGGTTTTTAAGCCTTGCAAAAGAGAAAGGAAAAATGTAATGCACTACTTTTTTATAGGATCCGTGACTCTCTTTGTCATCGCACTTTTGGTTGTTGGGGCTGTTATGGATAAGGAAGATGTTAGCTAATAGAAATTTCAATGCTTAAAATTTCAACATAGTTTGATAAACTTTCTCCATTATATAGAGTATAATTTCATCACTTTAGATAAAAGAAGAGTTAAATGCAAACACCTTTAGAGAGTTTTATAGATCACAAGGCTGACACTGGGATGCAGTGTGGTTCTTATTCCATTGATGTTCCTCCATTAAAAGAGGGAGAACAGTACCGTTTTCATTTTGATGCAGTTGCCTGCGTGGGTTGTCGCTGCTGTGAAGTGGCATGTAATGAACAAAATAATAATCCGGCAGATATTAAATGGCGTCGCGTTGGTGAGATGGAGGGAGGTGAGTTCCCTGCCTTTACACAACTTTTAAACTCTATGAGTTGTAACCACTGTATAGATCCTGAGTGTCTCATAGGTTGTCCAACAGAGTCTTACATTAAAATAGCCGAAACGGGAATAGTTGTGCATGATGATGATACCTGTATTGGGTGTCAATACTGTACATGGAACTGTCCGTATGGTGTTCCTGTTTTCCATGAAGAGCGTAAAATTGTTACAAAATGTCATATGTGTCATGAACGCCTTGATGAGGGACAATCTCCTGCCTGTGTGCAAGCATGTCCCGCTGGAGCGATTGAGATAGAAGTCGTTAATGTAAAAGAGTGGCTGGAGCGTGATATTGATGAGCAGGCAAATATGCCATTTCTACCAGATGCGCGCATCACAAACTCTACTACACGCTACACTTTGCCTGAGAATTTGCCAGATGATATGAAAGAGATGGATGAACACATCTTAAAACCTGCGCATAAAGAGATTCCACTTGTTTTTATGACAGTGCTCACGCAGATATCTTTAGGTGGATTTTTAGCACTCTTTTTGGGAGACTTTATGAGTCTGTTTGGATTTGAAAGTACCAACTGGATTATGGCTCTACTTGTAATGCTTCCTGCTGCGATTGGTCTGCCACTCTCAGCGCTGCATTTAGGTCGCCCATTTTTAGCTATGACGGCTATGAAAAACATTAAAACTTCGTGGCTCTCGCGTGAGGCATTGGCACTTGGTGTCTTTACAGGACTGATGAGTGTTATAGTTGTTTTATATCTTTTTGACGCACCACAAGCACTGCGTTTAGCACTTGAAGCTGTTACTTTAGCAGTTGGTATCTATGGAATTTATGCACAAAGTATGATCTATCGTATCCGAGCACGACCTTCATGGAACAGGCTGACAACTAACCTAAAATTCTTTGGTGTAGCCTATATTGGTGTTTTTGTTGTTGCGTTTATAAGTAGTCTTTCGGCAGTACATGAGGCTATTATTCCTTTGACAACACTTGGAATGTTAGGTGCTATTGCACAGCTTTTCTTTAGTTATGAAGATATTCGAACATTAGATGCAAAAGAGAATGAGTACCAACTCCAAAGAACAAAACGACTTTTAAATGAAAACTTTAAAAAAGTGAAGCTTTTACGCTTTACAACACTGATAGTAGGTGGATTGTTATTGCCACTGCTTACTTTGGTTTTAGTCAGTGCATCTCTAAACGCAGCGGCTGCGTTTGTGCTCTTTTTGGCGATTGCAGTGACATTTGTGAGTGAATTGAGTGATAGATTACTATTTTATACTACGGTTGTTCCTCTTGGAATGGCAGGTGGATTTTTTGTAGGGAAACAACGATGATAGAGAAAGTAAAAGATTTTTTAGGTTTTGATATAAAAGAGGAGAAGTATAAACTCTCTGATGATGCGATATTTGGAAGAATATCTGATGAGAAGAAACCTGACAAATGGGTTTTTTCTACTTGTGGCTATTGTGGTGTAGGGTGTGGACTTTACATCGGTGTAAAAGATGGGAAGGCGGTTTATACAAAGGGTAATCCGAAACACTTTGTTAACCAAGGAACCCTCTGTCCAAAAGGTTTGAGTGAACATCAAATGCTCAACTCTCCGCATAGAATTGCAAACCCTATGATAAAAAAAGATGGAAAACTCCAAGATGTCTCATGGGATGAAGCGTTTACAAAAGTAAGCAATGAATTTAAACGCATTCAAAAAGAGCATGGAAACAAGGCTGTTTCTGTCATTGGTACAGGGCAGTTTTTAACAGAAGAATTCTACACACTTGGCAAGTTTGTACAACTCGGTTTGCAAACAAACAACTACGATGGAAATACAACACTCTGTATGGCGTCAGCGGTTATGGGCTATAAGCAATCTTTAGGAAGTGATGGACCAACGAGCTCGTATGAAGATTTTGAGAAAGCAGATACTATCTTTTTGGTAGGTGCAAACATTGCAGACAATCATCCTATTTTAACGCTACATATCAATAAAAATCCTAAGAAAA
>CAYRVR010000007.1:0-10652 GCA_964427835.1 uncultured Sulfurimonas sp.
GAGGGTGAAGTACTCTGGGAACGCATTTTAAAAGAAGTTAAAATGCAGGAGCTCTCAGGTGCAACAGTCTTTAAGGGTGTAGCTGGCATTGGAGCCTTTAGTGAGCTTAGAAGTTTTAAAGTCTGGGCTCTCGCACAAGAATTACCACTCGTCATTGAAATAATTGATGATGAAGAAAAATTAATGACCTTTATAGAGACTATAGATTCTCTCCTTGAAAATGTACTTATGACACTTACAGAGACAGAAGTCATCCGCTACAAACATAAAAATTTCAACACACAAGAAGAGCAGTAATGAATGTAACTCTTTTACTCTTTATCGGTGCAGGTGGATTTTTTGGTGCAATTTCTCGTTTTCTAATTGCTACGAATGTGCAAAAACTTACAGGCTCTTTTTTCCCTCTTGGAACGCTGAGTGTCAATGTACTAGGAAGTTTCATCATAGGTTTTGCAGCGATGTTTTTTGCCCAAACAGTAAGCCCTGAATATAAAGCTTTTGTCATCACAGGATTTTTGGGTGCACTTACCACATTTTCAACATTTTCACTTGAGAATGTAAACCTCTTACAAGATGGACAATTTACAACATTTGGTCTCAATATTTTTCTCAATGTTACACTTAGTATTACTGCCACACTTCTTGCAGTAATGCTTTTTAAAAGGCTTTATGCTTAAAGTGTAATAATCTCATCTGCACACCATTTGGCAAGATCCATATCGTGTGTTATAAGTAGCATTCCTGTCACATTAAGCTGCTTTATTATGCTCTTCATCACCTCTAATTGGATAACATTATCCAATGCAGAAGTAGGCTCATCAAGTAAAAGAAGTTCAGGTTGCATTAACATCGCTCGCAGTATGGAAGCCCTTTGGAGTTGTCCTCCTGAGAGTTCATGTGGTAATTTTTCTAAAAGTGCATACTCTAAATTCATTGCACCAATGTACTGCTCAAGATTTGCAAGATTTGCGACATCTTTTATCTGCTGTATAACTCTATAGCTAGGATGGAATGAGCTGTAGGGATCTTGAAAAATTTGTGATGCACGGCTGCGTTTAATACTCCCGGTGAGTGGTTGTAGGTTTCCCAAAATAAGTTCAAAAAGTGTACTTTTGCCTACCCCACTCTCTCCCACAATTGCTTTAAGTTCACCTTTTTTAAGCTTTAATGAGAGATTACGAAAAAGGAGAGCATCTTTTGTGTATCCAAAACTTATATCTTCTATTTCAAGTACAACAGACAAGAAAAACCTTTATGAAAGTGCCGCGTAGGCTTTTTCTAACTCACTATAGAGTAATTCTGGTGTAATATTACTTTTTTCTTCCCAAATCAGTTGCATAACAACATTATCTTCTTTACCATCCCATACTTTAATGTATGTTCCCTCTTTATAGCCATTATCTTGACGGAATTGGTTTAAAATATTTTTTCCAACATAAAGTTTATAGAGTGAATCTAAATTCAGACCACTTATTGCGACCAAGTCAAAAAAGTCATCAAAAAGTACATCTAAATCCAAGTCAGATTTTGCAAGTGCACTGCGCATCAAATCTTCCACTTTGGAGAGCACATCTTCCATTTCGCCAAATAGGCATTCTGATGCTGTTATTTTTGAAAAGTTTTTTGATGCAATCACTGCGTTTGCAATCTCTTCAAGAGAATTTTTTCCTTTTTTAGCATATTCCTCAATTGCAAGACTCATAATAAAATGCCAAACATCTACAACCTCAATCTGATGATTTTTCCAATCAGGTTCTTGTGCTATCGCCTTCCAATGCTTCCATGCAAAGCTGTCAACCATCTCTGCACACTCCATATAAATACAGCGTCTCCAGTTTATTGTTTTACCATTTTTTGTAATGCCTTTCGTCCACTCTAGCCCATTCGTTGCATTGTTGAGTTCATTTTGTAACTCCAGCATCAATAAAATTTTATTTTCCATCCACTCTATCCTTAAAATTAAGTACCTAATTTTATCTAATAATGCTAAAATTACCCATCAAAATAAAGAGAGATCTATGAAAAGAGTCCATTGTAGAAAATGTGCATACTATTTTGTAACCTGGGAAGCAGCACAGCCCCATGGTTGTAAAGCCTATGGCTTTAAATCACAGCAGCTCCCCTCACTTGTTGTACAACAAAGCAGTGGTACAGCCTGTGCACTTTTTAAAGAGAAGAACACTCATAAATAATCTTCTTACCAAAACCTAAACGGTTATCGGTAAATTTAAAAGAACTCACTTTAATCTGCCATAATGTAGGGCGTAGTGCCCGCGCATAAGCAAATTCTTGAAAGTAGCATTTTTTCATCTTCTCATCACTCACTTTTTGCATTGTTGCAAAAAACTGTAACCCCTGAATCTTTCCCACTGTTTTTGTTTCAAGTAAAATATTGCCTGCGACATATTTATTATCTTCTACCTGCTTTATATGGTGTGTTTCTTCACTACTTGCTACAATAAAAGAGAGTACACTTTCATCAAATGCATAAAAAAGAGAACATACACTTGGCCTGTCATTATGGCTTGTTGCAAGACTCAGTACATGATGTTCTTGTATAAAGTGTAAAATTTTTGTTAAATCATTTGGCTTGTTTTTCATCTTGAAACCCTGCAAATGCACTCTCTAAACGCGCTATAATCTCATGCATCATTGTTGTTGATACTGCAAAATTCAGACGCATAAAGCCACTTCCTTCTCGTCCAAAGGCCAAACCAGGGTTGAGTCCAAGTTTGGCTTTTTCTATAAAAAAACGCTGCAAAGCTTTGTTACTCATTTGCATTCCCCTACAATCAAGCCAAGCCAAATAAGTCGCTTCAAGAGGAGTAATTTTTATATATTTTTCATATTTTTTTGTAAAATCTTCCAGCAGCATATAATTCTTCCATAAATGCTCTAGCAGTTGCCTATGCCATTTGCTTCCCTCTCTATAGGCACTCTCAAATGCAACATGTGAAAGAGTTGCTCCCTGTGCATAGTGTACTTTTTTATAGGCAATTTCAAAGCGCTCCCGCAAAGCAGCATCACGAATGGCAACATTACTTATTGCAAACCCTGCCATATTAAAAGTTTTTCCAGGACCAATTGCTGTGAGCGTACGCTCATTTGCTGCTGCGTTTAGAGAGACAAATGGAGTGTGTTTATGCGGTGCAAAAACCAAATCAGAGTGGATTTCATCTGCAAAAACAATAATATTATGCCTCTCACAGACCTCTAAAAGTGCTTCAAGTTCCTCTTTGAGCCAGACTCTTCCCACAGGATTATGCGGAGAACATAAAAGTAAAAGTTTTGTATCACTCTCTATTTTTGCTTCTAGATCTTCAATATCAAAGGAGTATTTCCCATCGTCATTCTGTTTGAGAGGATTTTTAACAACTTTACGTCCTAGCTCTGTAATGCTATGAAAAAAAGGAGGATAGACAGGAGTTTGCACAATCACACCCTCTCCCTCCTCGCTAAACGCAGTGATAGCTGTATGAATGGAAGCCACAACAGAGTGGGAATAGAACATATCTTCTTGCCTAAACGCAACCCCATGATGCTCTTTCATCCACTCTATTTGTGCATCATAAGCACTTTGAGGCATCTCTTCATAACCTATCACGGGATGTTCTAAACGCTTTTTTAGAGCACGCAGTACAAAATCAGGTGTCTCAATATCCATATCGGCCACCCATGCCGGTAAAACATCCTTAGTACCAAAGAGCGCTTCGCGTAGTGCATATTTTTCGGCATTTGTTGTTTGTCTGTCTGCACAACTCTCGAAGTTATAACTCACTTTTTTTTCCAAAGAGTTACCTCAGCAATGGTATGCTGGTATTTACGTTGGGTCTCTTTTATAACAAATTCCAAATCCTGCACATGGATAAGTTCAAACTCCTCAGAGAGTAGCTTTTTTAAAGTATCTAATGTTCTTACTTCATTGCCCTTTTCATCTGTGTATCCACCAAGCCAGAACTCTTTTTTTGTAGATTCCTCCTGCCATGTGTATGGAGAAGTGAGCATGAGTACACCATCTGTATTGAGACGTTTGGCAACACTCTCTAAAAAGAGACGTGGATTATAGAGTCTGTCTATAAGGTTTGTAGCCATTATCAAATCATACTGGGTAAAATTTGGTTTAAGATTACAGGCATCCCCTTGCCAAAAGGATACTTTAGAAGCAAGCTCATTGTAGTGCAACTCTTCTAAAGTTACTTTTTTATTTTGACGTAAATCGCCCTCAATTGTATCACTGTATGCGATATAACCTTCCTCTTTTAATTTTGAGCCTACCTGCACAAATCGTACAGAAAAATCAATGCCCTCCACTGCATCAAAACTCTTTGCAAGTTCAAAACTGCTGCGTCCTGTGGCACACCCTAAATCAAGTGCTTTTGTATGGTTAAGAGTATATTTTGAAGCTATTTTTGCACACGCAACAGCAAAATTTTCTACTCCAAAATGGCTCTGTCCATATTGGAATTCACAATACTGTGAAACAAGGGCATCCGTTTCATAAATATCCTCTTTCTTCGCTTGTGTATTCGAGGATATAACATAACGAAATCCTGCATTTTGAAAGAAATGTTTTCGAAATGCATAACGCGAATGTTTCATTATGAGATTCCCACTACTCGCCCACGATGCACCCAAAATAAGTGCATGTTTGTCATCAAACGTTGGTACAGAAAAATCATCATACGCTTCATGTACTCCAAAACCTTTAAATGCTTGAATAGGAGTTCTACTCCACTGCCATACATTTCCAATGACATCATAGATTCCATGAAAACTAAATTCATTAACAGGACAAGAAGAGGCATAATGATAAAAATTAATATTAGCACGGCTCTCATGCAGCAAAGGAATATCTTCAAGCTGGGAATAGTCGTACAAAACTCTAAATTCTGCTTCACTTGGAAGTTGATACTGCTGCTTCTCTTTTTTACTTTTATAACGACAAAAAGCCTCTGCCTCAAGTGCATTCACATCTACAGGCCAGTCTAGGGGCATATCTATGATTTTTGCAAGTGCTCTATATCTGTAAACATCTCCCTCTTTTACCCAAAAATGGGGATGTTTTGCCTTGGAGTGTTGCAGAAATTCCACCCCCTCTTCATCCCAAAATTCTAGGCATTCATATCCTCCATCTTTGACAAATTCCATAAATTCGCCATTGCTTACAAGATACTTGGCTACTTGAAACGATGCTACCTCTTCTTGTTCACTTCCATATTCATTATCCCAACCATACAGATGGTGATTTTTCTCTTTACCCAGCTTTATGGTCTCTGCATCAAGCCAAACCATACTGTTTTTTGGGGCATTACCACTATGCTCACAAAGGTTAAACGCAGCGACCTCTTTAATATCTTCTATTGGCATTTGACGGTGCAGTACAAGTGAAGTTTCTATATGGATTCTCTCATGTTCAATCCCCATCAAAATTATCCACATAGGCGAATCTTCTTGAATGGGTAAAGTACATTCTAGCTCCATTATAAGACGATTTACCAGTGCTCTTACCTCATTACGATACGCTTGTACTTCTGCGACACGAGGCCAATTGTAGTTTGTACTCTCTAAGTCATCCCAACTCATTTCATCAACACCAATGGCAAAAAGTGACTCAAATTCTGGGTTAATTCTTTGTGTAATAATTTTCATATTTATAAGTTTATTCACAAAAAAAGTTGCGGTATGTCCAAAATAAAATATCATCGGATGACGCGTTGGTTCACTCTTTTTATAAAATACGCTCTCATCCCGCAACAGTTCAAAAACTTTTTCAAAAAGATCAAAACTGTTGTTAAAATACTTCTGTATCTCTTGTCGTTTCTTACTCACACTCTCACCATCAAGCGTAATAGGGTACATACTCAATTTGCTCACTTCTTCTCTCCGTCGATATGTTATAATGATTATATGCAATTTTATCAAAGTAAATTATTAAAAAATCATACCAACCTTATCGCCGCATTTACAACCAAGTCAAGTGGCAACCTTGCTTTTCATGTCGAGGACAACCAAACTACCGTTTTGAATAATCATAAAAATCTAGCACAAGCACTCCACTACAACCAAAAAACAGTTGTTCATATGCAACAAATCCACTCAAATATTGTAAAAAAAGTCACCGACAAAGATGATTTTAACCATCCTCCGCAATGTGATGCTCTTATAACAGATAAAAAAGATATTGCTCTTATGGTGATGGTAGCAGACTGTGTACCCTTACTCTTTTTTGACCCAGTAAAAGAAGTTATTGCCGTAGCACATGCAGGAAGAGCAGGAGTATTTAGCAATATTGTACACAATGTTATCGCTGCGTTTAGTAAAGAGTATGGCTCTTGTGCCGCTCATATAGAAGTTGTCATTGGTCCAAGCATTGGCAGATGTTGTTACGAAGTAGGGTATGAAATCTATTTGGAAGCACAAGCCTTAGAGCTAGATTTTGCAATAGAAAAAAGAGAGAACAAGTACTTTCTTGATATTCAAAAAGCCCTCCACTTTCAGCTCTTACAAGAGGAAGTTTTAGAAACTAATATTGAAAACAAACATATTTGTAATGCCTGCAATACGCAAGATTTTTACTCATACAGAGTAGAAAAAAAGACAGGTAGATTTGCAGGGGTGCTTATGCTCACAAATGAGCCCTGCTAAAGAGACTCTTTAACTCTTTTTGCAAGTTGTTCCGGTAAAAGTCCAAGTGACTCTTCGACTAGTTTCGTGTTACCATGCGTAATAAACGCATCATCATACTCAAAACTTACAACTTGAACATCTAAGATCTGCTCTTTTGCAAGAAATTCCAAGAGAGCTGAACCTACTCCCCCACTCTTTGCACTATCACTAAAAACGAACCACTTTTTATGTTTTTTTGCCAAATTTCGCAGCATAACCTCATCAAGAGGTTTTACAAAACGCAAATCAAGTAAAGCAACTTCCTCTTTAAATGCTTTGCGTGTTTTATCTGCTCGTCCTACACCATTTCCATATCCGATAAATAAAATATCAGAACTACTTTGAAGTAGTAACTCAGATGTTGCTAGGCTAAACGCAGCAGACTCGCTAAACTCACTCTCTATAAATGCACCACGTGGATAACGTAGTGCACAAGGATGTTCATAACTTGCTGCAAAAGCCATTGCTTGATGGAAACTTTTTTCATCTCGTGGGGCAAAAAGCGTCATATTTGGAATGACACGCAAATAACTAATATCAAAGACTCCTTGATGCGTCTCTCCATCCTCACCAACAATTCCGGCTCTATCGAGAGCAAAAACTACTGGTAGATCCATTAGACAAGTATCATGAATCACTTGATCATATGCACGTTGCAAGAAGGTAGAGTATATGGTACAAAAAGGTTTAAAGCCCTCTTTGGCAAGTGCAGCCATAGACGTTACTGCATGCTGTTCTGCAATTGCAACATCCCAAAATCGTGTTGGATACTTCTCAATTAAAGGGCTTAAACCTGTTCCACTTGGCATAGCTGCCGTTGCACCTACAATCTTTTCATTGTGTTCACACAAATGTAAAAGTGCATCTGTATAGATTTGTGTTGCACTTTTAGGGGATGATTTTTTTAAAGAGTGTCCATCGCTAATATCAAAAGGTCCAACACCATGCCATTTTTCTTCTTTACCCTCCGCAATTTCATACCCTTTTCCTTTAAGTGTTTGCGCATGAATAAGCACTGGTTTGTTTAACTCTTTTGCCGTTTGAAATATATCAATGAGTTGTTCTAGATTATGTCCATCAACAGGACCAATATAATTAATCCCCATCTCTTCAAACAAAACACCTGGAGTAATCAGCTTGAGTGACTCTTCCATCCTTTTAGCAATATAACGTGCACCCTCACCAAAGTTGTCTACAAAACTCTCTGTATTGCGTTTAAAGCGTTGGTAAAAAGGAGAAGCCATTGCAGAACTGAGAATCCTGCTCATAGCACCTATAGGTTTTGCAATGCTCATCTCATTATCATTGAGTATAATAACCATAGGGTATTTTCTATCACCAAGTTCATTCAGGGCTTCATACACCATACCGGCCGTCATAGAACCATCGCCAATCAATATAACTGGAATACGCTCTTTTTGCTCACCCTTTAAGGCAATTGCTTTTGCAGCACCTACACCTAAAGAGATTGAAGTAGAACTGTGTCCTGCAACGAAATAATCATCATCACTTTCGCTTGGTTTTGTGTACCCGCACATACCATTAAATTGGCGTAAGGTATCAAATTCATCCCATCTTCCCGTTAATAATTTATGTGCATAGGCCTGATGGGAAACATCAAAGATAAAAGGATCTTTTTGAGAATCAAAAACCTTATGCATGGCAACTATAATCTCTGTTGCTCCTAATGTTGAGCTCAAATGCCCACCATTTTTACTCACAACTCTTAGAATTTCATTGCGTATATCGTCGCAAAGTTTTTCTAATTCTGGTAATGATTTTGTTTTTACATCTACTCTTTTACTCACTTAAGGCTGCCTTTTTTACTCTCTCAAATCGTTTTGATATTTGTGCGTCAATATTACCTGCGTCACTCATTACTATTACACCACCTTCACTTACAGCACTATCAGAAAGAACAGTAACATTTTCTAAATTTCCAAGATGTTCTGAAACAGCAGCGTGGTCTTTTGGATTTACTTTTAACACTATTTTTGAAGCACTTTGTAACTCTTTTATCAGTTCATCACTTAAAGTTTTTGCTACTTCTTGGGATTTTTGTGATAATTCTACCTTTATAACTTCTTGAGAAATATCAAGTGCAGCAACTACCAACTGGCTTTTAATTCCCTCTAAGGCTTTAGTAAACTCTTCTGCACTTTGGTTGAGCTTTTCAATGGAACCTTGCATAAGCTGTAACTTTTCATTTAAACTCTTATCTATCTCAGCTCTAGCCTGTGCTTTACCCGCTTCAAGTCCTTCTGCAAAGGCTTCCTCTTTTGCTTTTTTCAACTCATTTTGAAACTCTTCTTCTTTGGCTTCAAGCTTCATCTGCAATTTAATAAAATTAGAAGACATCTCATCTGTCTTTTGCATCAAGGACTCTATAAGCGAATCTTTGGAACTTTGGCTTAGTGCACTAGAATCTACATCTGTTGCTCTGGCTTTTGGATGGTTATCGGGTGTGTATTTTTGCTCTTCTTCTGCTTTTGCACCAAGAGCGATAACCTTAAAATTATATTTATCAACATTATGTTTTTCTATAGAATCACCTGCTATTATTGTTGCCATATTCTACTCTATCATCTCTTCAGTTGAGCCCATTTGAATGGTTCCTGCTTCTGCTAGTTGATTTACAACTTCAACAATTTTACGTTGCGCTGCTTCAACATCTTTCATTTTCACTGCCCCTAAGAACTGCATCTCTTCAATAAATGCTTCACGTGCTCTCTCACTCATTGCAGAGAAGAATTTCTCTTTTAGCTCTTCTGGTGCTGATTTGAGTGCTAGCATCAAATCCCCTTTATCAACAGCTTTAAGTGTTTCCGTTATAGCTGTTTTATCAAGAGAAACGATATCTTCAAAAGTAAACATCATCTCCTTAATTCTTGTTGCTAATTCTTCATCAACTTGCTCTATATTTGCAAGTGTAGTTTTTGAATTCTTCGCACCGAGTCTATTAAAGATATCTGCAACAGCCCTTGGTCCACCAACTTCAACTTTATACGATGCGAGTGATTCAAGTTTAGACTCAAGCACAGCCGAGACACGTTTAATGACAGAAGGAGAAATATCGCCTAATTTTGCCATACGCATAGCCACTTCACTTCGAAGTTCATCTGGAAAATACTGCAATGTATCCGCGGCTTCCGTAGGATCCATATGTGCTAAAATAAGCGCAATAGTTTGAGGATGTTCATTGATGATAAAGTCTGAAAGTTGTTGTGGCTTGATCTTTGAAAGATATGCAAAATTTTGTGTATTTTGCATACTTTTTGAGAGTTTATCCAAGACTTTTTTTGCCTCTTCGCTTCCAAGTGTTCTATAAAGAAGCTCCCTTGCATACTCCATACCACCGGAAGTAATATACTGACCCGATTGGAAAATAGCATGAAACTCTTCAAGTACCGCTGTTGCGATTGCTTTATCTATAGTAGTATTTGAAGCGATATACTTAGAAATTTCTGTAATACTCTCAACATTCATATTGGCAAAAATAGAAGCTGTTGCATCCTCACCTAGTTGCAGTAAGAGTATAGCGATCTTTTCAGCCATGGACATTTCATCAAACGCAGCCTGTTGTTGGGGAGTTAAAGCGGCCATTATTTTTTCTCCTTACCAGAATTTTGAGGTGGTACCTCGGCTTCTTCCGTTAAAAGAGCTTGTAGGAGCGCTGCAACCTCTTCAGGAGATTCGTCTGCCATAGTTTTTACTTTTTCTAAAATAACTTCATGTTTTAAATCATCTTCATCAAAGTTTGCACTCATGCCAAGCTGCTCTTCTACTTTTTTACGCATTGCCTGTACTTTTTCAACTAAATCATCCTCTTCATCATCTTCTATTTCAAGAGATGGAGCTTGCAGATCTTCATCTTCTTTGGAAATTTCCAACATTTTTGCTGAGAATGGAACAATGACTTTTTTGTAAAGTATAAAGAGTAAAAGTAAAACAAAAATATACTTAAACAGATCTGCAAACGGAGCAAG